>NZ_JBHVYI010000026.1:0-96943 GCF_042880975.1 Streptomyces sp. NPDC058289 | reverse complement strand
GATGTGGGGCCGCACCCATTCCCGCGCTCTCAACAGGGGCGGACCGGCTGCAGGTTGTGCACGTAGCGGGCCGAGACCCAGCCCTTCGAGCCGTGCAGCCGGTATCACACCGGGTTGCAGTCCACCCATCCTCCGCGCTGCCGGCAGGACAGCAGCACCCGCTCCTCCGGGCTTGCCTATTGCTCCGGATGGCTCTGTATCCGGCGGGCACGGGTCGCGCACCCCCGGTCGCCGTTTGCGGCGGGGCGGTCCGGGCAAACGCCCGGACATGCTGGAGCACGCCGAGTCGAAGACGGAGACCGTCACCACCAAGGTGCCGGCGAGGCTGGACAGACTGCCCTGGTCGCGCTGGCACTGGATGATCGTGATCGGGCTGGGAACCGTATGGATCCTGGACGGCCTGGAAGTCACCGTCGTCGGGAGCATCGCGAGCCGGATCTCCGAGGACGGAAGCGGGCTGTCGATCACCGACGCCCAGGTCACCGGTATCGCCGCAGCCCTCTACGTGGCGGGTGCCTGCGCGGGCGCGCTGGTCTTCGGCCGGCTCACCGACCTCTACGGGCGCAAGAAGCTGTTCCTGATCACGCTCGGCGTGTACCTGGCGGCGACGGCGCTGACCGCCGTGTCCTTCTCCGCCTGGTGGTTCTTCCTCTTCCGCTTCCTCACCGGTTTCGGCATCGGCGGCGAGTACGCGGCCATCAACTCGGCGATCGACGAACTGATCCCGAGCCGGTTCCGGGGCCGTGTCGACCTGATCATCAACGGCAGCTTCTGGATCGGCGCAGTGGCCGGCGCCCTCCTGTCGGTCGTCGCCCTGAACACGGACATCTTCCCGGAGTCGGTGGGCTGGCGGCTGACGTTCGCCCTGGGCGTCGTGCTCGGCCTGGTCATCTTGCTGGTGCGGCGCCACGTCCCCGAAAGCCCTCGCTGGATGATGATCCACGGCAGGGCCGAGGAGGCGGAAGCCCTGGTCGCGGACGTGGAACGGCAGGTGGAGGCGGAGAAGGGTCACCGGCTGCCCGAGCCGGAGGAGTCCATCACCGTCACCCAGCGCCACAGCATCGGCTTCGGCGAGATCGCGAGGACGGTCTTCCGCTCCTATCCGCGCCGCGCCGTCCTCGGCCTCTCCCTCTTCGTGGGCCAGGCCTTCCTCTACAACGCCATCACCTTCGGCTTCGGTTCCATCCTCGTCACCTTCTTCCACGTCTCCAGCGGTGTGACCGGGTACTACTTCGCCGTCATCGCCTTCCTGAACTTCCTCGGGCCGCTCCTGCTCGGGCGCCTCTTCGACACGGTCGGCCGCCGCCCGATGATCGCGGGCACGTACATCCTCTCCGGACTGCTGCTCTTCGCCACCGCATGGCTTTTCGGCGCCGGCCGGCTTAGTGCGGTGACGATGACCGCCTGCTGGTGCGTCGTGCTCTTCTTCGCCTCCGCCGGGGCCAGTTCGGCCTACCTCACCGTCAGCGAGATCTTCCCGATGGAGACCCGCGCGATGGCGATCGCCTTCTTCTACGCCGTCGGCACCGCGGCGGGCGGTATCTCCGGCCCGCTGCTCTTCGCGAACCTGACCTCCAGCGGTGTGGTGTCCGACGCGGTGCTCGCCTTCTGCGTCGGCGCCGGGCTGATGGTCGCCGCGGGCCTGGTTGCCGTCTTCTACGCGGTTGCCGCCGAGGGCCGCTCCCTGGAGCAGATCGCCACCCCGCTCTCGGCCCGCTCCGCCACCGCGACGAAGAGCGGATGAGCGGGACAGGCGGGCGCCGGCAGGGAGGTCCGGACGGGCAGGGAGGTCCGGACGGGACTGGCGGTCCCGACGGCTTTGGCGGTCCGAGCGGTCCGGCGGGCACAGGCCAGGACACTGAGACCCGCAAGACCGTGTGGGTCGCCCTCGCCGCCAACCTCGTCATCTGCGTGGCCAAGGCCATCGGCGGGGTCGTGGCGGCATCCCCGGCGCTGCTGTCGGAGGCGGCTCACTCGATCGCGGACAGCCTCAACGAGGTCTTCCTGTTGGCTTCCCTCAAGCGCAGCCGGCGCCCCGCGGACGCGCGCCACCCCTTCGGCTACGGCATGGAGCGGTTCTTCTGGTCCCTCCTCGCCGCCGTCGGCATCTTCGTCACCGGCGGCTGCTTCTCGGTCTTCCAGGGGGTCGAGGCCTTCCGCTCCGGCGGCAACGAGACCCGGCACGGCTACGTCATCGGCCTGGTGGTCCTGGTGCTCGCCCTGGCCGCCGAGGGGGCCTCACTCGTCCGGGCCCTGCTCCAGGTGCGCCGCGCCGCGCGGGAGGGTGGCCGGGGGATGGCCGCCGAGATGAAGGCGGGTCACGATCCGGCGCTGCGGACCGTACTCGCCGAGGACAGCACGGCCTGCGCCGGCGTTCTCCTGGCGATCGCCGGCATCGCCCTGCACATGGCGACCGGGGAGATCGCGTACGAGGCCTGCGCCTCCATCCTCATCGGGATCCTGCTCGTCTACGTCGCGTACACGCTCGGGCGGGCCGCCCGCGCCCAACTGGTCGGCGAGGCGGCCGATCCCGCCGTGCAGCGGGAGGTGCGCGCGTTCCTGCTGGAGCAGCCGGAGATCGACACGGTCCCCGCGCTGCTGACCATGCGGCTGGGGCCCGACTCGGTCATGGCGGCCGCCCGCGTCGACCTGACGCCCGGCTACGACAGCGAGACCGTCGAGGACGCGATGGTACGGATCCGGCGCGGGGTACGCGGCCGCTGGCCCGAGCTGGACCAGGTGTTCCTCGACGTCACGGACGCGGCGGCGACCCGCCGGGGGGCCGAGGGGGTACGCGAAGGCGCCTGATGACGACAGGGCGGGGTAGTCGCCGAAGGATCGCACCACCGAAGGAGGACGAGATGACGGCCCACGAGAATTTCAGCGCCCTGCCAGAGCACGCAGGGCGCCTCGGGTGGGTCGGCCGCGAGGAGGGCACTACCCGCCCCGAAGGACAGCGGGCCAACGGACAGGCACGTACGGGTTCGGAGCAGAGGAGGCCCTCGCGCGGTTGATCCGAGCAGGGAGCGGTCAGCGCTCGACTGCGTTGCCGGACACCAACCGGGAGCCATCGATCTCGGCCCAGACGGTCTTGCCCTCCCCGTATGCCTGCGCGCCCCACCGATCGGACAGCCGGTCGACTATGTACAGACCGTGACCGCCCGGGACGCCGCGCTGCGGGGTTGCAAGGCGGGTGGGCAGGGCCGTTGTGCCATCGCAGACCTCGATGCGCAAAGCATCACAGGCTGTGAGGATGAGTTCGCGGCAACCGTCAGCGTGCAGGGCCGCGTTGGTGAGCAGCTCAGACACGAGGAGCAGAGTGTCCTCGGCGGTTTCGGTCCCGTCCCAGCCCCAGTCGCGCAGGGCGCGGCGCGTGAACTCGCGGCCCTTGGAGACAGCGCCGGGGACGCCCGCCAAGGCGAGGCGACGCCGCTGTCCCGCGGAAGGAAGGCCGGCACTCAATGGGGCGCCCACCTCCGGTTCTTTGATCTGCACTGTGGCACCGCCCCCGTGTTCGCTGTTCCTGATGCCAGGGCTCTGGTCGCCTACAAGCGCTGGAGCCCTGCGCCGATCCGTACGACCCCCTGTGGTACAGGACGCCGGTGCAGCGTCGTGACAGGGTAGTCGAGCCCTCGTCTCATGACACTTCCATGTGGAGTCGCAGCGTCAAGCCATCGTCCGTGGCGCGGACCTCGACCAGGTTCGCAGAGGGCCCCGGGCCCGGTGGGCTCAGGAACAGTGATCATGCTGCGACCTCCAGCGCGGCGCATTCGTCAGGGAACATCTCCACGAGCTTGCGGAGCGAGTACGGCGGGTCGTGGAGCAGCAGGCGTCGTCCCTGCCCGCTGAGGGCGGCCGCCGCATCGCTTTCCGGCACGTGCGGGCGTCTATGCCGTAAGCATGCCGGCGCGCAGGCGGGCCAGGGTCCGGGACAGGATGCGGGAGACCTGCATCTGGGAGATGCCCAGTTCGGCGCCGATCTCGGCCTGGGTCTTCTCTTGACCGAAGCGCATCCGCAGGATGTGCCGGTCGCGCTCGTCGAGTTGCTCCAGCAGCGGCGCGAGGGTGTGGAACTCCTCGAAGAGCTCCATGGCCGGGTCGACCTCGCCGAGGCGCTCTGCGATCGGCCGTGTGGTCCGGTTCGTCGGGGACTGCGCTTCGCCGTCCGCACTGCCGGCGTCGAGGGAGCCGCTGGTGTAGCCGTTTGCTGCCACCAGCCCGTCGATGACCTCGTCCTCGGAAAGTTCCAGGTGCCGGGCGATCTCCTTGACCGTCGGCGCCCGGCCCAAGACGTCGGTCAGGGCCTCCTGGGCCTTGGCGAGCTCCGTACGCAGTTCCTGAAGGCGGCGGGGGACGTGCACGGCCCAGGTGGTGTCGCGGAAGTGGCGCTTGATCTCACCGATGATGTAGGGCAGGGCCAGGGTGGAGAACTCGACCTCGCGTTCCAGGTCATAGCGGTCGATGGCCTTGATGAGGCCGATCGTGCCCACCTGGATGACGTCGTCCATGTCGAGACCGCCGCCGAGGGCGCGTGCCCGGAAGCGCCGTGCGGCGAACTGGACGAGGGAGAGGTTCATCTCGATCAGGGTGTTGCGCGTGTACTGGTACTCGCGCGTGCCCTCCTCCAGGCTCTGCATCCTCCGGAAGAAGTCTCGCGACAGCTCGCGAGCGTCGGCGGGCGCCATCTCGCGTGGATTCTCCACCCGGAGCGGCTCCACGTCTCGCGTCGGCGCGGCTGGTGGGTTCCGCCGGTCACAGGCGGGGACGTGTGCGTCTGTTTCACGAACGGGTCCTACGGCGGTGGCCGAGCGGGACATGGTGGCCGCTCCCTCCCAATTGACTGACGGCTGTCCGGCACCCTAGTGCCCGGGTCTCGCGGTTCTATGCACTCGGATCCTGCGGGGCTTCTCCGTGCGGAGCCGGGTCGGGGCCGGGCAGAAGCAAGCAGTGATGGTTTTACCTCCGTGGACCGCGTGTACGTCGAGGTCATCGGCCAGGACGTAGCCGATGCCCAGCCCGCGCCCCTGCCCCACTGAGCCAACGCTCTGTGGATCGCGGGAAGGGGGGTCAGCGGGGGAGCGGTGGGATCAGGTTGGCTTCGTACGCGCAGATGGCGGCTTCCACTCGGTTGCGTACGCCCAGTTTCGCGAGCACCGCGCTGACGTGTGCCTTCACCGTCCCCTCGACCAAATGGAGCCGGCTTGCGATCTCGGCATTGGACAGGCCCGCCCCCAGTGCGGCCAGTACCTGCCGTTCTCGTTCGGTCAGCCGTTCCAGCGACCGGTGGGGGTGTGCCGTCCGGTGGGCGCGCATCCCGGCGATGACCCGGCCTGCGACCCGGGGCGACAGGTAGGCGCCGCCGGCTCCTACGGCCCGTACTCCGTTGAGGAGTTCGCGCGGGTCGTCGGCCTTGAGTAGGAAACCGTCGGCACCCTCTTCGAGGGCGCGGGTGACGTACTCGTCCTGACCGAACGTCGTCAGCATGATCACGCCGACTCCGGGGAGTTCTCGGTGGAGGTGTGTGACCGCCGCCAACCCGTCGAGTGCGGGCATCTGGATGTCCAACAGGACCACGTCCGGCCGGTGCCGGCGGGTGAGGGCTATGGCCTCGTACCCATCGCCTGCCTCGGCGACGACCTCGAGGTGCGGGTCCCGGGCCAGGATGGCCCGCACCCCGGCCCTGACCATCGCTTCGTCGTCGGCTACCAGGACGCGGACCGGTCGGTTGTTCGTTGTCGTCTCATCCACATCGCGAGCCTACGGGCGCGCCGTCGGCCCATCGGCGGCGAGCTGCGCAGATACACCCAGGGGCTGAGCTGACCCCTGACGAAAGTCAAGGTGGTGCTGCCCTTCGACGGATGGGCGCCGGCCTCCCGGCCTTCTAGCGTCGCTTCCGTACGGGAAACGCGGCATCGGCCGACTGGGAAGCCCACTCTGCGTGGGCGGTGCCGCGGGTGGACTTCCGGTTCCCATGAGCGTCGTGACGAGACGGACAGCAAAGGATTCTTGTGATCACATTGCGTGGACTGAGCAAACGCTACGGCGACACCCTTGCCGTGGAGGACCTGACCTTGGATGTCCAGGCCGGCCGGGTGACCGGCTTCCTCGGACCTAACGGAGCCGGGAAGTCCACCACGATGCGGATGATTCTGGGGCTGGACCATCCCACCCGCGGTCGGGCCCTGATCGCCGGCCGGCCCTACGCGGATCTGCGGCAGCCGCTGCGCGCGGTCGGAGCGATGCTGGACGCGCGGGCCGTTCACCCGGCCCGCTCGGGCCGCGCCCACCTGGTGGCGCAGGCCCGCTCCAATGGGATCCCGGTGCGTCGTGTGGATGAGGTGCTGGAGACGGTGGGCCTGGCCAAGGCTGCCCGGCGGCCGGTCGGGACCTACTCGCTCGGGATGAGCGGGCGACTTGGGGTGGCGGGCGCCCTGTTGGGCGACCCGCCGGTGCTCGTCCTGGACGAGCCGGTCAACGGCCTCGACCCGGACGGGGTGCGGTGGATCCGGCGACTCGTGCGTGAGCAGGCGGCCGAGGGCCGCACCGTGTTCCTCTCCAGCCACCTGATGAGCGAGATGCAGTTGACGGCCGACCACCTCGTCGTCATCGGGCGGGGCCGGCTGCTGAGCGATGCCTCCATGACGGCGTTCCTCGCCGCCGCGTCCCCCGCGTCGGCGCGCGCCTCGGTGCCCGATCCGGGGGAGCGGGCGACCCTGGTCCGCCGCTTGGTCACGGGGGACGGAGTGCGCGTGGAGACGTCCGAGGCCGGTGAACTCACGGTCGAGGGCCGCACTGCCGCCGAGGTCGGCGACCTCGCCCACGACTGCCGCGTGCGGCTGCACCAGTTGAGCGACGTCCGCGTGTCGTTGGAGCAGGCATACATGGACCTGACCGCGCGAAGCGTCGAGTACGCCACCGGCGCCACCGAAGCGACCACGGCGGGAACCGCCTCTGCGTCGAACGAGGGAGGACGAAAGTGACCACGACAACGACACCTGCCGAGCGGGAGTCGCCCCGGGAAGCAGTCGGTCTCCAGGGCCGAGGGACGCCCGCGGGCTTCCCGGGCGCGCTCGCCGCGGAGTGGACGAAACTGTGGTCCGTCCGCGCCCCCTACTTCTGTCTCTTGGTGGGCATCGCGATCACCGGGGTGTTCACCTACTACTACGCCGCGATCGCCCGTATCAACGAGCAGCCGATCCAGCCCGTCGGGAACGCGGCGGCCGCCTCAGCCGTCCTGGCGCAGTTCGCCGTCGTCATCCTCGCCACGGTCGCGGTGACCTCCGAGTACTCGACGGGGAGCGTACGGGCGTCGCTGCTGTGGGTGCCCCGGCGGCATCGGGTCCATGCGGCGAAAGCGGTGGTGGTCGGCGGGGTCGCCTTCGTCGCCGGTACCGGGTATGCGATCGTGGGCACGGCGGTGGCCTGGGGGGCGTTTGGTGGGCGGTCCTCGTTCGAAGCGGGCACGACCCTCATGCAGGTCCTGGCCGTCGGGGGCTACCAGGCGCTGGTAGCCGTGCTGACCGTCGGGGTTGCCTTCGCCACGCGTCACGCGGCCGGAGCGCTGTCGATCCTCGTCACGCTCCTGTGGGCGTTGCCGAGCGTGCTCCTCGGGCTCGGCGGTCCGACGCTCGCAGCGATCAACGACCATCTGCCGCACGGTGCCGCAGACCACTTCATGCGCGTCGGCACCGAAGCCCCCCACACGGCGGCGATTTCCGTTCTGATCGTGGCGGCGTGGGCTGTGGCGGCACACATGGTCGGTCTGTACGTCCTTCGCCGCAGGGACGCCTGACGGCCTGTCGAAACCTGCGCGGGCAAAGTCGGCGAGACCACCTGGTCGCCTGTCCCAAACCGTCCCGCAGAATCGACAAAAGAAGACCAGGAACAGCCATCGGAAGGAAGATCGACGAGTCATGCCGCATTCGCGCGCAGCCCTGCCCCCGGCCAAGGCCGTGTTCGGCGACGTGGCCCTGTGGGCCGTACTCGCCGCCGCGACCGGCTACGGTTTCCGGGACGCGGGCGCGACCTCCCCAGTCCGGGACCTGATCCTCCCCTTGGCAGTCCTCGCGGTGGCCGTGCCGCTGTCCCGCAGCCGGCCGGGGTACGCCGTCGTCCTCGTCAACGGGCTGTGCGCGCTGGGCCTGGCCGACTCCTCGACCCCCGCCAATGCCCATGTCCTGTCGCTGGCTGCCCTCGGCTGCCTGCTGGGAGCCCGGGTTGCTCCTGCCCGGGGTCCGCTCCTCGTGCTCGCCGGGTGCCTCGCGGTCGATGTCGCGACGTGCGCCGTGCTGCGGGTGCAGGCAGTTTGGTGGTTCTGGGCGCTGAGCGTACTGCCCGCCGCCCTCCTCCTTCCGTGGTTGGTCGGCCGGCACTGGCGCGGCCGACGCGAACTCGTGCGCGAAGGATGGCGCACGGCCCGAAGCCTCGAAGAACGCCAGCACCTGGTCGCGGAACGGGTACGACTGAACGAACGCGCTGACATCGCGGCCGACATGCACGACTCCCTCGGCCACGCCCTGAGCCTGGTCGCCCTGCGGGCCGGGGCCCTGGAACTCTCCCCCGATCTGACCGACCGCGACCGCACCGAGCTCTCCGAGCTGCGCGGCACGATCGCGGACGCGGTCGAGCAACTTCGGGAGACGATCGCCGTCCTGCACGAGACCCCTGAACCGGGCGTGGGCCGTCCCGTCAACGACACCATCGACGACCTCCTCGCCCGGGCTGTCGCCTCCGGCGTGCCCGTGCGGTGGGAGCGGCGCGGGGCGGCGCCCGCGTTGTCGCCCCTGGTCGAACGCGGAATGTATCGAGTGGTGCAGGAGGCCGTCACCAATGCCGTCAAGCACGCCCCTGACGGCGCGATCCGGGTGGAGATCTCGCACGGGGCCGACCGCACCCGCGTGAGTGTCGTGAACGCGGCCTCGCCGGCGGACGGAGCGCCACGCGCGGGCGAGGGACCGGTGGACGGCGGTGGGCGCCGGGGACTCAGCGGGCTTCGGGAACGGGTGGCGGTTCTCGGCGGCTCCTTGCGGACCGGCCCACACCAGGGCGGGTTCCACGTCACCGCCCTCCTACCGCATCAGGCGACAACCCGCCCCGTCACACCGGCGCCGGTAACCAGGACGCCGGCCGAGAGGCCGGCCTGGAATCGGCGGAAGCACGCAGGGCCCGCGGCGCAGTCGTCCAACATGACCCCGCACCCGGCCCCGGACACCACCGCCTCGGAATACACCAGGCGGCTCGCTGACGCACGCCGTACCGCCCTGGGCCGCTCCGTCGCAGCGTTCGCGGCGCCCGCCGCGGCAGCCGCCGTCTTCGTGCCCACCGCCGCCTTCCTGGCCTGGCAGTTGACGACAAGCGTCCTTCCGCCCTCCGCGTTCGACGAGCTGACCACCGGCCGGCCGCGCACCGAACTCGCCCCCCTGCTGCCTGCCCGCACCTACCCCTACCCGCCCGACCACGCCCGTTCCACACCCCGACCACCCGGCACCACGTGCGAGTTCTACCGCTCGGGCCGCGACCTGTTGGAACAAGTCGACCTCTATCGCCTCTGCTGGTCCGACAACACCCTCATCACCAAAGACACTGTCCCCGCGGGCCGAACCCACCGCTAGGTCCCGTTCTTTCCATGCTGGTCAAGGTCGCCGACTTGCGCCGCGCAGCCGAGCCGGAGGGGCCAGTAGCGGCGTGTTCGTGCAGCGGCCGGCCTAAAACCTCATATCCACCACACGCCTCGCGCCCAGCGAACTTTGGAGTGTCCGCATGTCCATCACCGTAGTCGTCACCATTCTGACCGCTGTCTGGGTCGGCTTCTCCGGCCTGTCCCTGATGCGCAGAGCCCAGTTCGTCGTGGAACCCCTCGTCCAGTACGGGGTGCCCCGATCCTGGTGGACCCCGCTCGCCCTGGCCAAGCTCGCCGGCGCGGCCGGTCTGCTGATCGGGTTGGCAGTTCCTGTGATCGGGTTGCTGGCCGGGGCCGGCCTGGTGCTGTACTTCCTCGGCGCTGTCGTCACCGTGCTGCGGGTCCGTTCGTACAAGACCGTCGCTTTCCCCCTGCTCTACCTGGCTCCGGTCACGGCCACCCTCGTCCTTGGTCTCACTGCCTGACACTCCGGGCGACATGGCTCAGGCCGACCCGAGACGAGACGAGGCGTCGGTCACGAGACGGCTGCCTCGCCGAACGCACGACCGGCTGAAACACCCCTGGTCCGCCGCTGCGCTGTACCCCTGTTCACCACATGCGAAAGAGCACGACATGCGACCCTTGCCCCGCCTCCCACTGGCCGGCGCCACCTTGGCTACCCTCCTGATCGCCGTGACAGCGTCCGCGTAGACGGCCTCCGCCTCCTCAGGGGTACACCGGTGGACCGTCGCCTGGAGACATCTGAGACGTTGATCCGTGCTTGGCCAGGTTGATGCCGGAGCTTCAGCGAGCCTCGTGCCCGTTCGGGGGAACGCCGCGCAAGGATGGGCTGCCCCAAGGGCCCTGGCGCCCCGGGCGGGAGGAGAACGTGTTGATCACCATGGATGTCCGGCACTGCGGCAGTTCGGTCTTGGTCAGCCTCGGCGGGGAACTCGACCAGGACGCCGGCGCAGCACTCCAAGAGGCGCTTTGCGTCGTCACCGTCTACGAGCGGGACCTCATGGTCGATCTGAGCGGTGCAGCAGCTTGGTGGTTTGCAACGGGGTTTCCCGTTCAGGGAGGCGGAAAGTGCGGGGCGCGACCCAAAACCAGCGCCCCTTCCGCACCGGAACTCTCCACTGAAGAGAGGATCGAAAGGGCCACCGCGTTGTACACGGCCGGGAGGACTTCTGCGGTCCCGGCGACCGGCGGCAAAGACCCTGATCCCGGCTTGGACCACCGAGACGGGCTCGAGTCAGAGTCCCTGGGCCGCTTTCTCGCGCAGCCGGGCCCATGCCTGGGCGGACAGGGTGGCGTCGGTGAGGACGTCGGCTGCTGTGCAAGCCAGAGCCTCGGCGGCCGCCAGCATGACGTGGCGGCCCCGGTCCGAGTCGGCCGCTTTTGCGAACGCCGGGGTGTGGTCCGATTCTTCGTCGCCGAGGATCGCGACGAACGGATGGATCGCGGGCACCCGACCGCTCACGTCCCCGATGTCGGAGGAGCCCAGGTACACCCCTCCGGCGGGTTGGGTGAGTTGGATGCCGGAGCGGGCGATGTGCTCGCTGAAGCGGTCCGAGAGGACGTCGTTGTCCCGGAAGTGGGCGTAGCCGCTGCCCTGGCGCTTCACGCTCACGGTGGTGCCGGTCGCGGCCGCCACGCCCTCGGACCACGTGCCGAGGTCAGCCACCAGGGTGTCGAGTGCGGTGCTGGTGGCTGCGCGCAGTCCGAACAGGCCCTCGGCGTAGGCCGGTACGACGTTGGTCGCGCTGCCTCCGTCCGTGATGATCCCCTGGACGTGCGAGCCGGGCGGGAGGCGTTTGCCGACCACTGCCGTGGTGTTGAACAACTGGATGAGGGCGGCTAGCGCGTCGATCCCGCGCGTCGGATCGCCCGTCGGATGCGCCGCACGGCCGTGGAAGCCCACGCGGATCTGCGTCTGCGCCGTCAGCGGTGCCCACGACCAGTCGTGAACACCCGGATGGAACATCAGTGCCGCATCCACACCATCGAATGTCCCGGCTTCGGCCAGAGCGACCTTGCCCCCGCCCTGCTCCTCCGCTGGTGTCCCCACGACCAGAACGGTTCCCGCTACCTGCTCCATGACGCTGTGCAGTGCCAGCGCGGCTCCCAGACCGGCCGCCGCGATCAGGTTGTGCCCGCAGGCATGTCCCATCCCCGGCAGCGCGTCGTACTCCAGCAGCAGGGCCACACAGCGCCCCGGCCCGTTCCCGGCCCGGGCCAGGAACGCCGTGTCCAGCCCGGCGGTCCCCTGCTCCACCTGGAAGCCGGCCCGCCGGAGCTGCCCGGTGAGCAGTCCGGCCGCGCGATGCTCTTCGTAGGCGAGTTCGGGGTCGGCGTGCAGGGTCCGGCTGACGTGCCACAGATCGTCCGCGCGCCGGGCGCACTCATGCCGCAGCCGTCCGTACAGGTCATCGGATGGGCCGTCCATGTCTCCTCCTCGCAGCTTCGTGGGCGCTCATGCCCACTTCGCCAGCGGGCACGCGCCGATCCGACCGTTCCGGACGTCGAGCAAGGCCCGCCGCGAAGTCGGTTTCGCGGCGGGCCCGGGGCGTGGGGAGGCGTAGGGGTCAGGCGTGGCGGTGCGCGTGCCGACCGCCGGCGACGACGCGATAGAGGGCCAGGAGGATGACGGAGCCGACGACGGCGGCGATCCAGGTGGAGAGGTCGAAGAAACCGTCGATCGAGTCGACGCCGAATATGGCCTTGCCGAGCCACCCGCCGAGCAGACCGCCGGCGATACCGATGAGCATGGTGATGATGATGCCGCCCGGGTCCTTGCCCGGCATCAAGGCCTTCGCGATGAGGCCGGCGAACAGTCCGATGAGGATCCAAGCGATGATGCCCATGAAGGTCTCCTACCTCGTTGAATAGAGCCGGTGTCAGTGCATCGTCTGCACTGCCGGCCGACCTTCAAACGTCTGGATCGGTCATCCTCCGGATTTCCCGCGTCGGTCCGGCCGCACCGTGTAGCGGCCGCACAGCGGGTAGAGGGGCCTCCATGACGCTGTCGGGAGAATTGCTGTCCGAGTCCGCGCTGCGCGAAATGATCGGGTGGCTCGTCCACGTGATCGAGGCGGCCGGCGCGCTGATCATCTTCGTGGGCGCGGTGTGGGCCTTCGCCCGGTTCGCCACGACCGGGATCCGCAGGCGTTCCCTGCTCGGCGAGTTCAACAAGATCCGACTGAGCCTGGGGCGCTTCCTCGTCCTCGGACTGGAATTCCAGCTCGCCGGCGATGTGCTGCGTACGGCTGTCGCACCCAGCTTCACCGAGATAGGTCAGCTCGCGGCCATCGCCGCGATCCGTACGGCGTTGAACTTCTTCCTCACCCGGGAGATCGCCAAGGAACGCGCGGAGATCGAGCACGACCGGAGCGGGCCGAGCGCTCCCAGCCTCGCCTGACGTCGGAGCATCGGCCCTTCGAAGCCGTTTGACCTGCACCGGATGGGCATACGGCAGGCGGGAGGTGATCGTCTTGTCCAAGTGGCGCAGCGTGCCGCGGAAAATGAGGACTGCGGCTGCGGCGAGGGGCCGCTACGTGTGGCGCGCGATGGCGGAACCGGGGCGGGAGCGCGATGACCTGCTCCTGAACGCCAAGTGCGTGGTGGCAGCCATGGTCGCCTGGGTCCTGGCCCGCTACCTCCTCCCTCCCACCGTCTCCACGTTCGCCCCGTTCACCGCACTGGTGGCGCTCCAGGCCACCGTCTACCGGTCCGCGCGTGACTGCGCCCAGTACCTGCTGGCGATGGCGACGGGCACCACGCTCGCCGCGACGCTCGCGGCCACGGTCGGCATCCACGGCTGGTCGTTCGGACTGCTCACGCTCCTGGGCCTGTGGGCCGGGCGAGTGAGGCGTCTCGGGCAGCAGGGCGCCCAAGTGACCATCGTGGGATTCTTCGCCTTCTCCTCCGGACAGGGCCGCATCGACTACGTCGGCCACCTGGCGGCCGCCGTGGCCATCGGCGCTCTCTGCGGCCTCGGCGCGCATCTCCTACTCGCCCCCGCACGGCACACCGGGCATCGCAGGCAGGCCGTCGCTGCCCTCTGCACCGGGATGAGCCGACGCATCAACGCTCTGGCCGACGCCCTGGATTCGGGCGAGCCCGACGGCGAACGCGTACGGCAGTGGCGCCGCGACTGGCGCAGCCTGGCCGCCGACTGCCGGGACATCCAGGACAGAATCGACACGGAGGTCGAGAACGGCCGGCTGAACCCACGCCGGAGCCCAGCCGACGTCAACAATGCGCTGGCCCGCGCCCGCGAGGTCGCCGACATGGCGGAGCGCAGCTTGGACCACCTGCGCTCCATGACCCGAGCCGTGGACCACGCGCTGGACGGGGAGATCGGCAGGCTCCCCGACTCCTTCCGTCCCGGATTCAGCTCCGCGCTGCGGGCGGCCGCCCGGGCGCTGGAGGAACTGGGCCGGGCAGACCGCACGGACATCGATCGTCTCGAGTGCCTGATCGATGACGCCGAAGCCGAGCTCGACCGCGTGCAGCACGAGTCCGCGAGTACCGCACTCCGAGCGCAGACGCTCCGGGGCGCGCTGCTCACCGACGCCGGACGGCTGCTGGCGGAGCTTCGTGCAGGGCAGCGCGCCCTCGCGCCGGTGTCTTGATGACGTGACCACTGGTGGCCCAGGGCGCGGGCCGCTTCGGCCATGTCCTCGAGTTCCCAGCCGGCCTCAGCGTCCGGGTCGGCTTCGGCAATGAGGCGGGCGAGGTAGTTCGGTACCGCTCTTAGCGGCCGTTAGCGGGTTGTGTAGCCACGACGCGGAGAGCTGTGGCTCCTTGAAGACGCACGAGGATCCGGTCGGTCAACGAGAGGGTGCTGACCAGGGTGCTCAGGGATTGGCAAGTGTCGAAGTCGAGGTCGCCAGTCACCGCAACGGTGGCTCGGTCGAGGTCCTCGGTGACATCGGTGGCGAAGCCGTACAGGCTCATGGTCGTCTCCGCCGTCCTGATCGGAGCCCATCACGGTCGGCTCTTCGGGCGAAGACCGTCAAGCGCACGACACGTATCGTGCATGGCCGAGCAGCGGACCTACATGCACCCGGGAGCCAGACCAGGCTGGTCTGACTCCACCCTGCCCGGGCAGCCGCCCTCTATACCTTGTGCCTGCGTGACCGAGTCGAGGTCTCCGCCCGGGCCCCTTGTGTTGCGGGCGCGGCATGGAAGACCGTGGCGCGGGCAGGTGCCTGCTGAGATCCCGGGCGTGCGTACTCAATGGCTGTCGTCAGGCGGGAAGGGCGGTGGTCCCGATGGACCGACGACAGGTTGCCTCGCCCGGAAACCTTCTCTTGCAGCCAGAGGAGCTGATGGACGTGGCCTACGACGCCGGTCGGGACTATCCGAGCTGGCGGGTGCGCCTGGCGAAGTCGGGCGGCGAGGGAATCTGGATCCGGCTATTTCGTTGCCGGGACTTCGGCGTATGGGCCATCAACTGGGACGACATGCCTCCAGGCACGGGATACCTCGACCACGAAGGGGTTCGCGGGGCCGTGTTCGTGGCGCGAGGCGCGCTCACGCACGAACGGGCCCGACTCGGCTGTGCGCCCCGCGCCGAAGAGGTGGGCGCGGGCAAGGGATTTCACTTCGACGAAACCTTCTACCACCGGATGCACGCGGTCCGTGACGCGGGCCCCACGGTTACGGTGCACGTGTTCGGGTCGGCGGACGTGGGCGACGGCGCCGCACCAGGCGCCCCCACCATCGACCTGGGCCTCCCGTGACGGACCGCGCCCCTGCCGGTCCGCAGCGGGATCGGCTTCGGGGTCAGCCCATCTCACAGGTTTCGTAGAGCGGGCAGGAGTTCGGTCTCAGCCCACTTCAGGAACGGTTCCTGTCGGTCGCCGCCGATCTGGACGAGGGCGATCTCGGTGAATCCCGCTTCCGCGTACGGGCGTACCGCCTCGACGAAGGCGTCCACGTCGTCACCGCAGGGGATGGCCTCGGCGACGTCTTCGGGCCGGGTGTGCTGCGAGGCTTGCTCGAAGCCGGCGGGGCCAGGGAGCTCGGCGTTGACCTTCCAGCCGCCGAGGGACCATCGGAACTGGTCGTGCGCGCGGGCCACCGCCGCGTCGCGGTCGGTGTCGTAGCAGACGGGGAGCTGACCGACGCGGGGTTTGCCCGTGCCGCCGTGGGCGTCGAACTGCTGCAGGAGTTCCCGCTTCGGTTCCGTGGCGATCACCAGGTCGCCGTGCCGGCCCGCGAGCTCGCAGGAGCGGGGGCCGGAGACGGCGATCCCGATCGGGGGCGGTTCGTCGGGGAGGTCCCAGAGCCTGGCGTTGTCGACGTCGAAGTGGGCACCGTGATGGCTCACGTCGCCACCGGCGAACATGCGCCGGATGAGTTCGACCGCCTCCTCCAGCATCTCCAGGCGGACGTGTGCGGCGGGCCAGCCGGCGCCGACGATGTGCTCGTTCAGGTTCTCGCCGGAGCCCAGTCCCAGCCGAAACCGACCCCGTGACAGGGTCTGCATCGTGGCCGCCTTCTGCGCGACGACCGCCGGGTGGTAGCGGAAGGTCGGGCAGGTCACGTAGGTCATGAGCGGGATACGGGAGGTGGCCTGCGCGGCCGCTCCGAGAACGCTCCACGCGTACGGGGCGTGCCCCTGCGACTCCAGCCAGGGGAACGAATGGTCCGAGATGACGGAGAAGTCGAACCCCGCCCGCTCCGCTCCCACCACGTGCGAGACCAGCTCGCGCGGGCCTGCCTGCTCGGTCATCATCGTGTATCCGATTTGCATCATATCTGGCACCTAACCCCCCAGAGCTGGACGAAACCCCCACGCGAGCGGCAGAGCCCCGAGCGTGGCGCCGTGCGGCCTCAGTCGGCGGGGCGCAGTGCCGTCAGTACGCGGTCGGGCGTCAGGGGGAGTTCGCGCAGGCGGCGCCCGGTGGCGTGGCAGACGGCGTTGCCGATCGCGGCCGCCGTTCCGACGATGCCGATCTCACCGATCCCCTTGCTGCCCATGGGGTTGAGGTGCTTGTCGTACTCGTCGACCCAGTGGACCTCGATGGTGGGCACGTCGGCGTGCGCCGGTACGTGGTAGGCGGCGAGATCGCTCTCGATGAAATCACCGAACGCCGCGTCCATCGTGCTGTGCTCCGTCAGCGCCATGCCGAGTCCCATCACCATGGCGCCCTTGAACTGGGAACGCGCGGTGCGGGGGTTGAGGATGCGGCCGGCGGCGAAGACGCCCAGCATGCGGCGTACGCGGACCTCTCCGCTGACCGTGTCGACCCGCACCTCCACGAAGTGCGCGCCGAAGGCGTGCCGGGAGTACGGGGACTTCTGCTTGGCCGATTGCGTGGTGTCGGCGGACGCGGACAGCCCCTCGGGCGGCAGTGGCCCGTGGTGGCCTTCCCTTCGTGCGATCAGCGCCACGCAGGCGTCGTGGACGGCCCACCCCCAGGAGGCGGTGCCCGAGGAGCCTCCGGCGAGCGGAGCCGCGGGCAGGCCGGTGTGCCCGATGGCCACGGACACGGATTCGAGCGGGACCCGCAAGGCGTCGGCGGCCACCTGGGCCAGGACGGTACGGGCACCCGTACCGATGTCGGTGGCGTTGACCTCGACGAGGAAGCGGCCGTCGGGCCGGGCGTGCGCCCGGGCGGTGGAGGGCGAGACGAGGACGGGATAGGTGGCGGCGGCCATTCCGCTCCCGAAGAGGTACGTGCCCTCCCGGCGCGGCTCTCGGCGGCCGGCCCAGTCGAACCGCTCCGCACCCTCGCGCAGGCATTCCACGAGGTGGCGGCTGCTGAACGGGCGGCCACTGTCGGGCTCGGTGAGGGGTTCGTTGCGCACGCGCAGCTCGACCGGGTCCATGCCGAGGGCGTCGGCCAGCTCGTCCATCGCCGATTCCAGGGCGTACATGCCGGGGGCCTCACCGGGAGCGCGCATCCAGGAAGGGGTGGGCACGTCGAGGGCGACGACGCGGTGGGTGGTGCGGATGTCGGGCACGGCGTACATGACGCGGGCGGGCACGGCCGCCTGCTCGACGAACTCGCGGACGCGCGAGGTGTGGGTGGTGACCTCGTGCGTCAAGGCGGTGAGCGTTCCGTCGGCGCGGGCGCCGAGTCGTACGCGGTGCAGGGTGGGAGCGCGGTGCCCGACCGTGGCGGGCAGGTGGGCGCGCGGGAGGGCGAGTTTCACCGGCCTGCCGTAGTGGCGCGAGGCCATCGTCGCCAGGACCACGTGCGGGCGCGGGGTGCCCTTGGAACCGAATCCGCCGCCGACGTGCTCGGAGACGACGGTGATTTGTTCTTCGGCCAGCTTGAACAGAGCGGCCAGTGCGGCCCGGACGGGGCCCGCGCCCTGGCTGGAGTCGTGCACCGTGAGGTGGTGGCTCTCCTCGTCCCAGACGGCGGTGGCGGCGTGCGGTTCCATGGGGTGGTTGTGCAGGGGCGGCACCGCGTAGGCGCAGTCGACCTGTACGGGGGCGGTGGCGAGCGCCGCGTCCGGGTCGCCCTGTTCGCGGTGTGCGGGATGGCCTCCGTTGGCTTCCTCGGGGGTGTGGGCGTCCTGGTGGCCGACGGTGAGGGTGACGTCGTGGGGGTCGCTCTCGTAGGCGACGCATACCGCGGAGGCGGCGGCCCGGGCACGCTCGAGAGTGTCGGCCACGGCAAGGGCCACGTACCAGCCGCGGTGGGGGACGCGTAGGTCCTGGAGAAGGCGCAGGGTGGGGTCGTCCGCCTCGCCCAGCCGGGGCGCGTCGTACGGGGTCAGCACGCCGACCACGCCGGGCAGGGCGGTTGCGGCCGTGGTGTCGACGGAGGTGACGTGTCCGCGAGCGATCGTGGCGGGTACGGGCCAGGCGTAGGCGCAGCCGGATGGGGTGTGCTCGGCGGCGTAGCGGGCCGCCCCGGTGACCTTCTCGCGGCCCTCCCGGCGCGGGGCGGGGCTGCCGAGGGCGGGCAGGTCGTCGGGGGTGGGGCGCATCGCGGGTCCCCTTCCTGGGTGGGGGCGGTCATGGCTGGGAGCGGGCGGGAGGCGCACCGCCGACGGAGCGGATCAGCGTGCCGAGGGCGTCGTGGGCGAGGTTGCGTGCCAGGTCAACCTTGAAGGCGTTGTCGCGCAGGGGCCTGGCCGCGGCAAGCTCCGCGTCGATGGCCTCCCGTAGCGCCTCTGGGGTGGGTTCGGCCCCCGTGAGCCGTTCCTCGGCGGTGCCGGCGCGCCACGGGCGGTGGGCGAGGCCGCCGAAGGCGAGGGCGACGTGGCGTACGCGGCCGTCGTCGAGTTCGAGCACCGCGGCCACCGAGACGAGGGCGAAGGCGTACGAGGCCCGGTCTCGGGCCTTGCGGTAGAGGGAGACGGCCGCGGGAGCAGCCGGGGGCAGGAGAACCGCGGTGAGGATCTCGCCCGGGCGGATGACGGTGTCCCGTTCGGGGTGCTCGCCGGGAAGCCGGTGGAAGGCGGTCGCCGCCACCTCTCGGGTGCCGTGTTCGCCGCCGTACAGCTCGATCCCGGCGTCCAGAGCGGCGAGGGCCACGGCCATGTCCGAGGGGTGGGTGGCGATGCAGTGCTCGGAGTGGCCGAGGACTGCCTGGTTGCGGTGCACGCCGTCCCGGGCGCTGCACCCGGTGCGCGGTTCCCGCTTGTTGCAGGGCTTCGAGACGTCCTGGAAGTACGGGCACCGGGTGCGTTGGAGCAGGTTCCCGCCGGTGGTGGCGACGTTGCGCAGTTGCCCGGAGGCGCCGGCGAGGAGGGCCTGCGACAGTGCCGGGTAGCGGGTGCGGATCAGGGGATGTGCGGCCAGATCGGCGTTGGGGACGCCGGCGCCGACCCGGAGCGCTCCCGTGGGCAGCTCCTCGATGTCGTGGAGGGGCAGCCGGGTGAGGTCGATGAGGGTGTCCGGGGTTTCGACGCCGAGTTTCATGAGGTCGACGAGGTTGGTGCCGCCGCCGAGGTAGCGGGCGCCGGGGTGGTTCGCGTAGGCGGCCGCCGCTTCCTGGAGGCTGGTGGCCCGTACGTAGGCGAAGGGCTTCACGCGATCACGTCCTTGCCCGGGCCGGACGCTGCGGCCGGGCTCTGGGCTTCGGCGACGTCCGCGACGGCGTCGGCGATCCCGTTGTAGGCGCCGCAGCGGCAGAGGTTGCCGCTGAGTCGCTCCTTGATCTCCTCGGCGGTCAGGACGGACGGCCGGCTCGTGTCGGCCGCGGTCGGGGCGCAGGTCACGTGCGAGGGGTGCCCGGCGGCGGCTTCCCGCAGCGCGCCGACGGCGGAGCACAGCTGGCCGGGGGTGCAATAGCCGCACTGGAAGGCGTCGTGGTCGAGGAAGGCCTGCTGGAGGGGGTGGAGGGTTCCGTCGGCGTCGGCGAGTCCCTCGACGGTGGTGATCTCGGATCCGTCCTGGGCCACGGCGAGCAGCAGGCAGCTGTTGGCGCGCCGGCCGTCGACGAGAACGGTGCAGGCTCCGCACTGTCCGTGGTCGCAGCCCTTCTTTGATCCGGTCAGGGCCAGCCGCTCGCGCAGCAGGTCGAGGAGGGTGACGCGGTTGTCCAGGTCGAGGACGTGGTCCCGTCCGTTGACGCGGAGTTCTACGCGCGAATCGTGAGCGCTGGCGGTCGCCGAACCGGGCGTGGCCGGCGGCCCGGCCGCGGCCGGTGGGGCGGGCTGTTCCATGGGACTTCTTGCGCGTGATGCCACGAGTTGCCCTCCATGTCGGTTTGCGGCTGTCCTGTCCCGTCGGCTTCCCCGCCCCTTGCCGTTCCATACGTCGAAGCTGCCTTGATCACCGGATGGGGCGCGTCAGTCGGTCGGCTCGTGGGGCTTGGTGTGGCCAGGACCGGGCGTCGGGCGCTCGTCGTCCTCGCTCTTGCTGCCCGCGCCCGCGTTCTCCTCACTGTGGTTCGCCACGCTGGTGTTCTCCTCGCCGTCGTCCTTTTCGGGGCCTGCGTGACGGGTCCGTTCGTGCCCGGCGTCCGGGAGGTCGGGGGCTCCCGGCCCGAAGGGCGGCAGGTCGGGGGTGACGGCATCACTCTTCTCCGGCACACGGTCCGCAAGCCCGGGCTCCGACGGGGCGCTTCGCATGGCAGGTCTCCTTGCAGTCGGGGGCCGTCCACGGCCGACGGACGAGAACGGGGAGTGCCCACCGTCCTTCCTCCTGCGCCTGCCCCGATCGGGGCCCATGCGCGAAGGAGACGGGCGACGCGGACGGCGACGCACTTTGAGGGTCCGGAGCACCTTCAGTGAGGAGTCACCCGCCCCCGCCCCGCCTCATCGTGGTCGTCCAGGACGGCGAGGTCGTCGACGACGTTGACGAAGCGGATCCGAGCGTCGGGGAGGTCGCGCCGCAGGAAGCCGGCGGCGGCCAGCGCTACGGACGCCTGCGCCGCCGCCACGGTCGCGCAGCCGAACCTGTGGCCAATCGGGCGCCGGGCCCGCATACAACAAGGCCGAGGGGGGATCGCCGATCGGAGCGGGGGCCAGAACCCCGTCGCGCTGGGGTGCCGTGGAGCGGCGAACGTCAGTGAATACCGTCGCCGCGCAGGCAGGCGCAGGGGCAGGAGCACGCGCGCCGCGGCGGAGGACCGGATCGCGGGCCATTGCCGAATCAGGTCCTCCAGACCGTGGACAGGGGACGTTCGGTCCGTCCTGCCGCGGGCGCCGAGGAGATTGATTTCCGCAGAATGTCCCTGTTTGGAGCGACATTCTGCGGCCAGTAGATCCGTAGTCCCACCGGTGTGGCGGACCGACTTCCCGTCCGCGCCGGTATCCGTCTGGCCCTACGACAGAACAGGCGAGGCCCATGCCTCCCGTACTGCCGACACCGGCGTGCAGCAACCGCTCGCAAGGTGCTCACCACGCGCCACGCGCCTGCTGTACTTCTTCATCCTCGGAGACGTCCTCGGCGCGGGCGTGTACGTACTGATCGGCGACGTCGCGGCGAAGTCAGGAGGCGCCGTGTGGGTTCCCCTCACGGTGCGCCCTGCTCCTGGCGCTGCTGACGGCCGCTTCGTACGCGGAGCTCGCCACGAAGTACCCGCGGGCAACGTCGTTGCGGGCGGTGGTTGCCGCCGCCCTGGGGGATGAGGTTTCGCAGGCTCTCCCCGGAGCAGCGCAGCTTCGCGCCGCAGCTCGCGGACCCGGCACGGGCCAGGGCGAGCACGCCCCCCGAGGAAGCGCTGTGTCCGCCGAACTCGCACCCGTCATAGCCGCCGGCACGCACTGGCTGCTGACAGCCTTCCCGCCCGCCCCTGGCGCGTTCAGCCAGGCCCAGGCCCAGGCCCAGGCCCAGGCCCGCCAGGCCGTCACCCTCGCTGCGGCCCTGCGGTACCCGACCCCGCTCGACGCTCAGCTGCTACATCTCCTCGGCCCGGGCGAAAGCGCCCGGCTGGACTGGCTGACCGGCGCCGATCACGGCGACGACGCCGACGCCGGCTGGCGGACCTGGGTCGACGAAACCGTCGTCAGCTGGGCCGCCTGCCTCCTCGCGGCCCCCGCCATCGCAGCCGACGCCCACCGCGTCGTCGATCGCGGCCAGGCCGGGGAGGTCACCCGTCTCACCCGTCCCGGCGACCACGAACACGGCGCCGCGCCCTTGCTGCGCCACCCGGACCTGCTCGAGCCGATCGCCGCGCTCCACCGGGCGCTGCTCCTGGACCTGCTGGACACCGAGAACGCCACGCTGGGATAGGTCAGGCTCTGCCACAGCAGAGGGTTTCGCAGGGCCCGGACGAAACCGCTGGCGGAGGTCGGCCGGCCGGTGATCAGAAGGCAGCCGGGGTCCCGCTGCCCGAAAGAGCCGCTCCCCAGCCGCCGGCCCTCCGTCACTCACGGCCACGCCCGACGCCGGGAATCCTGCCTTCACCCACTCCGCAAGGTCCGCGCGACCGCGGCCTGGATTGAGGGCGCCACCGAGAAAGCAGCCCTGTGGATTGTTACTCCGCGGGCGTACCGGATGGCCTGAGCCCGCTTGCCCGCCCGGGGGCGTACTCGGCAAAAGGTCAGCCCATGGGCGTGAAGATCGACGACGTGGGCGCGCGTCGCTGTTCAGGTGTGGAGGCGGTTGTTGGGGCCGTCCTGGTCGCTGGCGGTTTCGTCGTCGAACCAGTAGTCGCCGGCGGCCAGGTACCGGAACGAATGCGTGCTCCTGGCCGGCAGTTCGACCGTGACGGCCCGCTTCCCGTCCTTGCGCGGTTTCAGAGTGTGGACGCCGGGCTGCCAGTCGTTGAAGTCACCCACCACGCTCACCGGACCGGGCGGGGTGTCGGCGGGAAGGATGAACGTGACCTGGGTGCGGTCCTTGCGCAGCGTGCGCTCCAGCATGAATCGGCTCCTCACGGCAGACAGACGGGGTGTACAGGGGGTCGGGCCCATCCTGGGCACCTGAGGGTGAAGCGCGCATTCCGGCGCAGCCATCCTGCCCCCGGGCATCACCCTTACGCCACGGTCGGTGACACTTATCGGGCAGGCTGTCACTGTGCGTGTCAGTGTGGAGGAGGAATCCACCCCGCACCACAAGGAGTCGCCGTCATGGGCGGTAGGCAGGACAAGGACACGCGCCAGGAACCGGACAAGGGCCGCGGGGACCAGGAGCGCCTGCGGCGCCCCGGTCAGGACCCGGTCCACCCCGATCCCGGCCAGCCGTCCCCCGAGCGCGGACGCGAAGAAGGCACGCGCCGTCGCGAGGAGGACCTGCTGCGCGACGAGCACCTGAGCGACGACGAATTCTGAAAACAGCACTACCCGCGCACGCAGAGCCCGGCCGGGGCCAAGGACAGTCACCCGGTCGGGCTCTGTCATGCCGCCACCCCACCGCGAAGGTGGGCAGACGTGCGGGCTGCGACGGCGCTCACGGGCGCCAACCTGCGTCGGCCGTGAGCGAAACTTCTTGATCCATAGGGCTTCACCCTTCGACTCCTGTGGACGTGTGCGGGCCCGCCGACGGGTTTGGACTCGGCGGATCCGCGCCGGCGCAGGTACACGGACAGGATCGCCATGGCCGCCACGGCCAGGAGTTCGGACTGCCAGTTCTGGAGCGACCGGTTCCAGAAGTCCGCGGACCTGTGGCCCGGCGCTCGGCCAGGGCGTCGCCTGCTGTCTTCTCGAATCGCTTGAACAGCCTCTCGACCGTCTTGTGGTCATCGCGCAGCAGCACGATCGCATCCATGCCGGGCCCCTTCACCATGGCGTACGGGTCGATGCCCTCACGGCACGAACCCCGCCCTCGCTCCGCACGCGCCGAAGCGCCTCGCTCACGGAACTGGACTCACGCAATTCCATTCACCTGGACCAGAGCCGCTCGCATCGGGAGTGAGGCCATGGCATGCGCTCGGGGCCAAATGGCTGGCATGGACACCTGGGCGGGGGGTGAGGCACAGGTTGACCAGGACCGTGCCGTCGGGGGCCGCGATGTCTGACGAGCCTCTGGCGATGACCCCACCCTGCCTGACATCCGACCTGTGCCGGACTACTGCCGCAAGTCAGACCCGGTCCGGGTGCGGTATCCGCCGGACCCGACAACCCGGAAGACAGCCTCAGCCAGCCGAGATGGGCTCGCGCCCCGCAGCCGGTGCGGGCGTCGTACCAAGGCGGCGCCGATACAGGCGCATCTGTCGGCGAACACGCGGATGGGCTGAGCACTTCAACGAGCAGGCGGACAGCATCAGCTCGGGGTGTGCTTCGGCCGGTATGCCCGTGTCTGCAGGGTCGGCCTCGGGCAGGAGGCCGAGCATGTCCAGCAGCAGCCCCAGATCGTTCGGGTCGGCGGCGCGGGAAGCAACAGCGCGGCGCGCTGCCGCCCGGTCCGCGCTTCCCGAACGAAACGCCAGGAGAACCTGCTGTGGACGGTCACTCATTTCGGCTCTGTCGCTGATCTTGTGACGCTGCGTCGGGCCTGACGGCCTTGGTGGTGCTGGCCGAAGTGGTCGGGTACCTCTCGCTGGACGGCGCGCTGATCGCCCAGCAGGCCATGCATCAGCCGCTCGCCCAAAGTCAGCGTGCCCGGGCGAGGTCCAGCAGGTCGTGCATGACCGCCACCGTAAGTGCCGGATTGCCTGCGGCAGCCGCAGCATGTGCCGGCAGGGTGAGCCGCCGGAGCAGTTCGTCGGCGGGCAGCCGGGGGTCGCTGACCGCCCAACCGCCCACCTCGGGGTCGTCGGCGAGCCGCAGCACCAGCTCGGGTCCGGCCTCCGGGTCGTCCAACGCGGCGTGCCGCAGCCGCGGGTTCGGGTCGTCGGCGAACCGGGCCAAGCCGGGCCGGGCGAAGTTGCGGTGGTTGCGGAACCCCGACCAGTACCGGTCCTGCACCGTGGCGTACAGCTCCACCAGCAGCTCGTGCGGCGCGTCCTCGCACGACTCGGCCAGCGTGCGCCGCACCCACTCGTCCTCGTCCGCGGCCAGCAGGACCACCACGTCCGGCGCCAGGTGCGGCTGAGCCGCGAGCACCCGCCGCAGCCCCACGTGCGCCGACCTCGCGATCCGGCGGGCCGCGCCCGGATCGGTCGCCTGCCGTGCGATCCAGGACGGCGGCGACCAGAACTGCCGCCACACCTCGCAAGGGATGGCCGTTCGCTGCTCCTCCGTCAGCTCCTCTCGCATCGACACCGCGAGCCGGACGTCGTTGTCGGGATCCTCCGCCAGTCGAAGGGCCAGGACGGTCGGTACCTCGGGATCAGCGGCGGCCTTCATCCGCACCGCCGGATCCGGGTACGTCACCCGCTGCTCCGCCGTCAGTACGGGCGGCGGCTCCTGCACCGCGACGGGCGGCTTCTCACCGGCGCCGACGATCCGCCGGATCTTCGGTTCCGGGTCCTGCGCCAGGATCTCCAGCACCCCGGCAGGGATACGGCGCTTGTACTCGAAGAGCATCACCGCGTACACGAACCGGACCCGTGGTTCCGGATCCCGCGCGAGCCGGGCCAGCACGTCGACGTCCGCCGTCGCGTTCTCCGCAACGTCCAGACGGTGCTGGACCCGCGGCGAAGCCACCAGCAGCTCCGTCGCTGCCGCATCCAAGGTCCTGTACTTGAGCCAAAAGCTCGGCATCGGCAGCTCGTCGAACTCCAGCAGCCGGGCCAGCGTCTCCACCGGCAGCACCCGATTGATCGCCAGCCCCTGGAGCCAGCCGTCCACCACATCGCCATCCGCAGCTGCGCGCGCCAGCGCCCCACCCAGTCCGTCCATCCCGCCATTCTCGCTGCCCCGACGTCGTGGGCTCGCCGCTGGCCGGCGCCACCAGGCCCGCCCAGCGCTGGCACACGCCCGGCATGGAGGAGCACGGAAAGGGACGCTGGGGCCTGGTCGCGGCTGCCGTCGCGATTTTTTGATCGGCGCTTGCGGGGCTGTGTGTTCGGGCCGGTGGTCCGGCTGGACACCGGTCCTGGTGCAAGCCGGTGGTGGCCGGCCGGTCCGTTTGGTGCCCGCGGGCAATGGGGTGCGGGCACCAGTGGCGATCGTCGCATGGGGGACTGTCAGCGCCGGTCCGGTTGGTTTCCGCGCGGGCCCTTGTCGACGATCACGTAATTCGTCCCGTCACCCTCCTGGCGGCCCTCGTCACGGAGCTGGCCCGGCTCGATTTCAGCGTTCCCGACCAGGATCTGACCATCCCCCTTTCCCGTGTGCCCACCCGCCCCCGCAGTGGATTCGAGCTGTGCCTGCGGTAACGGCGCAGCCGTCCCTGGCCCTCGCGCGGGGCTTCAAAGGCCTTGCCCGCCCTGAACCAGCATTTCCAGGTGGTCGGGCACGCCGTCCGGCCCCGATTCCCGCAGCACCCCTCGCTGGCCGCCTGTCCGCGCAATGGCGGCGCCGCGCTCATCCGTGCAACCGGCCGCCGCCGGAGTGCGACGGCGCATTCCGCACCGTTTGGAGGGGGCCGGCACGCGCCGAACGGCGGCGCGGTGTGAGGCGTTTCCCAGCCGGGCCTGCCCCAATTCCCCGCGTCCGGGAGAAGACTTGCCACAGCCACCTACCTGCACGGCCGCCACGCCCAGACCGCCACCGCCGACGCCGGCCAGCCGAGACCTCTCCCGGGCGGGAAAGGTGAGGAGGGGTCAGGGCGCGGTGTCAGTGCCGGCCGGTCCCGGCGTGTCGAAGCGGATGTCGTCGGAGCGGCAGCGTTCGGCGGCCATGTTGCGCTGCATCATCCGCAGCGCCGCCTCCGCGAGGTCGGCGTGGATGTGGGCGACGGCGTCGGTGGGCACGACGACCTTGAAATGTCTGACGTGCGCGTCCAGCGCCGAGTACAGCACACACTGCTCGGTGACCTGCCCGCACAGGACGAGCCGCTCGATCTCCAGCTGTCCCAGCAGATAGGCGAGGGGTGTCTCGAAGAAGATCGAGTGGCGGGCCTTGATGACGAAGAGCGATTCCGCATCGGGGGTGACCGGCTCGACGAGGTCGCGGTGACGGCCGGCGAGAGCTGTCTGCAGGAGTTCGCCGTGGTGGGAGCGCCACTGTCCGAAGTTGTCATTCACGTAGATCACGGGGGATCCGCTGGCCCGGGCCCGCGCGATGAGCGCGGCGATAGCCGGCAGCGCCTTGCGGACGGAGGCAACAAGCGTATCGGCGTCCTCGTGCTCGTAGGTGTTGATCATGTCGATCACGACGAGTGCCGTACGCGGCATGCGAGGTTGCCTTCCGTCGGGTGACCGGTCTTCCAGCATCGCCTGGCCAGAGCCGGCGTGCAGCTCGTGTCCAACCCCTTCACCGCGGCCTTGCCAGCCCCACGGTGGGACGAAGAGCGCGGGGTGTCGGACAGGATGGAACCGGCGCCGGTCTGCCCGCGAGCGGGTGAAGAGTGGCTGAGTTGAGGAGGTCGCCTGCACGGGAGGACGCGGTAAGTGCGTGACGTCCGACGCGGATGGCTGTCCGTGTGGATTCCCTGCGGCGGGGGCGGAGCCCCCCCCGCCCCATGTCTCACGGAACGAGTTCCCGGCCTTCGCGTCACACGACCCGTCCGGCAGGGCCTAGCCGGCGGCGATGTCGGGGCCGGGGAGGAGGGTTTCGTCGAGGCGGTAGCCGAGCAGCTGGAGCCCCCGGGCGATCGCCATTGCCTCGGCGCGACGTTCGGCAACTTCAGGGGGTTCTACCGCAGGACCCGGATCGGTCGCCGGGTCAGGTGGGGGAGGGGTGATCGCGATCACCGAGTCCCAGGCCTCGCGGGCGACGGCCTCCGCCACCCCATCGGCGACACGACCTCGTCCCGGGAGCCGCTCCGGGGCGGAGTCCGTACGCCTGAGGTAGGCGTCGATGGCTGCGTGTGCGGCATGGACGTCGGCTACGTCGACCGGTTCACGTTCCGGTTCTGTCGTCATGGACGCACCGTAGGCGCACACGGACACGGCGCGGAGCAGCGCCACGCTCGGTGCCCGCAACCGCGCCGCCTCATGGAGAGCCTCATACGGCGCCACCGCAACGGGCCTGCCTGTCAGCCCACCCTTCCCGCTGGCCGGACGGTGTCACCGGCGCGCTAGGCGCTGGGCAGCCGGCCGGCGGCGAAGTCGGCACCCGCTCGGGGGGCAGCTGTGGCGGATGGCGTAGTCCCGCGGCTGCTCGCCTCTCGCATCGCGCAAGCCGTGCGTCCGGCCTCGTCTGTATGCCGGTATCGGCGGTCGCGCCGTCAGTGCGCCGTGCTTTCCGCAGGGGGGTCCTGTGGGTCGACGCCGGTGATGGCTGAGGCGTCCCGGGTGCCGCTGGGGCGCCGGGAGCGGCCCTTGGGGCCGGTGTCGTGCATGCCGTCCTGGTGTCCGCCCTTGCTCTGCTCCTCGCCACGGTCGCCCATGCTTTTCACCGGCCTGCCGTGCGGATTGCCTTCCTCTTCTTTGGAGACCGTGCGGCCGGGGCCTTTCTCGGGTGCGTACTCGTCGGGATGGAACGAGCGGTGCGCGCTCGGGTTGTCCTGCTGGCGGGTCGCGTCGACGTCAGGCGACCAGCCGTGCTGCTCGGTGCCCTGGTGCGGGCTGGGCCCTTCTCCATGCCGCGGCTGGGAGGGTTTCGGCTGCTTGGCCATGGCTGTACTCGCCTCTCCGGCGTGCGCTCCTGGCCCCCGCTTCTCCGTCAGGGGGAGAACCACTTCCAGCGTAGGCACGCTCCGGCGCTCCGGGCTCCGGCTCGGCCCGCAGGTGTCCTCGACGCTTCCCCCGGGTAGCCGCACCGGGAGTGACACCGGGACCGCCCGAGCTGCCTCCAGCGTCCGGCCGATCCCTGGGCAGCTGCGCGCCGCATTCCGGGAGGAGGCATGACACACGCGACACACCACAGGCCGCTGAACGGCCGCGTTGCCGTGGTGACCGGTGCCGCGCGCGGCCTGGGAGCCGCCATGGCCCGGGAACTCGACCGACGGGGCGCAACGGTGGCCCTGCTGGGACTGGAACCGGACCGGCTGGCCGGCATCGCCGGCTCGCTCCAGCACGACGCCGCCTGGTGGGAGGCCGACGTCACCGACGACGCGGCGATGGCGGACACAGCAACGCGCGTTACCGCCCGGCTCGGGCCCGCCTCGGTGGTGATCGCCAACGCGGGTATCGCCGAGGGCGGACCCCTCGCCCACTCCGACCCCGACACCTGGCTGCGTGTCATCGAGGTCAACCTCATCGGCAGCGCAGGGACCGCCCGCTCCTTCCTCCCCTCGCTGCTCACGACGGGCGGCCACTATCTCCAGATCACCTCGCTGGCCGCCATGGGCACGTCGCCGCTGATGAGCGCCTACCGCGCCTCCAAGGCAGGACCCGAGTCCCTCGCCCACGCCTTGCGCGCCGAACTCGGCCCCGAGGGAGTCGGGGTCGGTATCGCCTACATCAACTGGATCGACACCGACATGACCCGCGACGCCGACCAGTACGCGGTCCTGCGCGAACCGCGGGCCCACATGCCCCGGCCCGCCCGCAAGGTCTACCCGGCCGATTACGTGGCCGCGCGTCTGGCCACCGCCGTCGAACGCCGCAGGGCCGCCGTCTACGCGCCCGCATGGCTGCGAGCCGTCCAGCCGGTGCGGGCGTACCTCCCGCCGGTCATGACCCGTATCGCGCGCACCGAGCTGCCACGGCTCGCCCGCTCGGCTCCCTTCGAGGCCACGGGCATGCTGGGCGCCGGCGGCCGTGCGGACGAGGACGCCCGCGAGGGGCGGTAAAGCCACCCAGGCCGGACTCGTCGTCGTTTTCCCAGGGGCTCGGCCGGGCAGGCGCCGCAGATCATGGCCAGGCCGGACTCGTTGTCGGGGCTACGACACCGGCGGCGAGTACGTCCCCGTCGAGCCGAAGGAACGCGGCTCGGAGTACGGGATCTCCCCGGCAAGACCAAGGCCTCCGACGAGGAACTGAAGATGGCCGACCAGCTCATGGAGGCCTTGAGCATGGAGTGGAACCCTGTCGAGTTCCACGACAGCTTCCGCGAGAAGGTCGCCGCCATGATCGAGTCCAAGTAGGCCGGCGAGACCATCGCGAAGCCGAACCCGCAGCCGAGCCAACCGGCGTCGTCGATCTCATGGAGGCCCTGCGGGCCGGCGTCGAACGGGCGGGCAGCCCCAAGCCTGCGTCCGACAGGGCCCCGCGCCCATGCAGGACCTGACCGGCCTGACGAAGGCCGACCTCTACAAGAAGGCCGCCGCCAACATCCCCGGACGGTCGCCGATGACGCGCGCCGACCCGGTGAAGGCTCTGGCCTCCACCGGACGGTGAACGGCTCCCGGGCCGTTACCCAAAGAGGTATTCGTGAAGGTATTCAAAGGTGCATACTCGGGAACATGGCAGATACGACCGTGAAGATCGACTCCGAGACCCGAGACCGCCTCGCCGCCCTCGCGGCCGCCCACGGCAAGAGCGTCCGCGCCTACCTGGCCGAGCTCGCCATCGAGGAGGAGAACCAGCTCGCCCTCGGCCGGGCCACCGCCGCCTTCCGCGAAGCCGTCAGCCGGCCCGGCATCGCCGACGCCTTCGACACCGAGTACGGCGGCCTCCCGTCGTCCGCGAGCGCGCGCCGGGCGGCCTGACCTTGGAACTGCACATCGACATCCGGTGGCTCCTGGACCGGCAGGAAGAACTCCTTGGCAAAGAGTTGGGAGTCCTGGACTACTCGGGCCTGGTCGCCGCGGTCGCCCGCCACCGCGTGAACACACCCGCCCTGGCCACTGATGAACCCGACGCCTACTGGCGGGCCGCAGCCCTTATGGAGCAGATCGTCCTCCTGCGCCCACTGCCGGCCCGTAACGAATTCTTCGGATACGGCGTCGCCGTCGCCTACATCCGGGCCTCCGGCAAGACCGTGGGCGACACCTTCGAACCCTGGCGCGACCTCATCAACGACATCCGCGCCCTACGTCTGAACGTCTACGACGTTGCCGACCGCCTCCGCTCGCTACGCCCCGCTTCCTGATCAGGCGCGCCTTCGCCGGGGCGCGTTCCTTGGCGAGGACGCGGCCGGGAATGCCGCGGGTCCGGCAGCCCGCCCGTACGACAGCCATCGCCGCGGAGTGGTTGCGGCGGGGTCGGCCACATCGCGTCAGCAGCCCGCTCCCTCTGTCCGATCCGGGGCGGTGTGCTCGCCCCACGCAGGGTCCGGATCGACGGCAGGGAAACGGTCGACGGGCGCGGACGGGGCATCCGTCGCCCACCACGGAACGGCCGTCCTCCGCCGCCAGCGCGACCAAGGTCCGAGTCGGTGACGTCCTCGCCCAACGCGTGCAACAGCACGAGCGGGACAGCATCCAGCGGCCCCGACACCTGATAGGCCAGCCGGACCCCTCCCACGTCGACCGAGCGGTGATCAACCATGTCCGGAGGAACCCGGGCCGGAGGAGTCACCTGCTTTCTACCCCGGGTTTTCGCCGCGATGGCTGCTGCATGGGCGGGCGCTGCTCCGGTTTTGGGGCCGGCCGGGGGCATGCCGGTAGCCGGGATGGTGTCCTCCGTGTGCCTGCCCCGTTACGGCGGGAATACTTCACGTGTCCGCGTTGTGACGCATCGTCTCTGGTCTGAAGGGGTTCCTTATGTCGGAGCCTGCAACCCGCCCTCACCCGCCTGCCGGGAGTGTCCAGGGCGGCCCCCCGGTGTTGCCGCCGTCGGTGGCGCGGGCGGTGGGGACGGTGATGGCCATGACTCCCTGTCCGGCGCGGGAAGCGGAGCGGATCCTGCGGGCCGCCGCCGACCTAGCCCTCACCACGGTGGAGGACCTGGCGGCCGCGATGACCACGGCGACGGCCGAGGTGCCGCTGCCGGTGCACTTGGAGCGGTCCTTGCGCACTGCGATCGGGGCCGCCCGTACCCCGGCGCCGTCCTCGGCGGTCCGGCCGGTTTGTCTGATGCCGAGTACGGCACGGACGGAGGAGGTCTTGACGCGCTTGCGGCGGTGTCAGGCCCGGCTGGCCGCGGCGCCCGGTGATCCGGATGCGGTGCGGGCGCTGGATGACGCCGCGTACACGCTGTGCGTACTGATGGGCCGGCCCGTCACGCACGAGGCCGTCCTCGCCGCGGAGGAACACCTCGCCACCCACCAGGAATGAGCGCGGAGCCGGAGCCTACGGTGTAGCCGAGGCCGCGGCGGCCCTTGCTCCTCCGGGAGCCTGGTGCGCCCACACCGCGCACCTCCGTCCCGGCCCCATCTCGTGGCCATGAGTTGCTGGGGCTGGGGTTGCCAGCCGGTGACCTGGACTCTCAGGCGCATGCGCTCTGCGCTCCGGTGCAAGTCCAGGAGGTGGAGCAGGCCGTCCGCGTCCATGGCCGGAGACACCGTGCAGGTCCACCAGGAGGTCTCGTTCGTCCATGGTGACGTGGTCCAGCGCGCGCTGGAGTACCTCGCCTGCATCCTCATCGAGCTTCCCGTCGGCGCTGACCAAGACCGAGCTGCCGCAGTGCTGAACATTCACGTTGATCAAGTTCTGCTCCCGTCACCCGCAGGCTCCGAACCCACGGGGCCACCATCCTGACCCGGCGCGCGGTGGGCCCGGTGCGAGGCGCGCAGAAGCACCAGCTGCGGCGGTGTGGCGTGCCGCTGTGTCACCGGAGTCGAGGGCTTCGCGGCTGAGTGCCGCGGAGCCGCCGCCTTCCGGGGTATGCCAGAAGGGCCCGGATCCTTGTGGATCCGGGCCCTTCTGTTCAGTAGCGGGGACAGGATTTGAACCTGCGACCTCTGGATTATGAGCCCAGCGAGCTACCGAACTGCTCCACCCCGCGTCGGTAGAACCCACCTTACGCCACTCCAGGACCGCCTTCACCGTCTTCGCCCTGCTCAGGGGTCTGGCGCATGGTGGCGGGGTCTAACGCGCTGGGCTGGGTACGCCAGTACCCCTTGCTGTAGGCGGCCTGGGTGTGCGGCCCGGCCGGCTCCCGGCGGACGGTGTCCCGTGCGGCCGTGGCCTTCGCCGGCCCTCAACCAAGGGAGCGCAGCTGTGTACGGCATGCCTACGGAGGCATCGTCCTCCGCGTCCAGGCGCGGACTAGCACGGGACGGATGCGCCGGTGAGGTGCGGCATCGAGAGGTATCGGTTGCGTTGAGCCGGCCCCGGCGGCCCCTGATCTCGCCGGCGCCGAATTGAGGGCGGCGTGACCGCATCGTCCTGTGCACGTTGTCTCCGTATGACCTTGGACCAGATCGAGGACCTTCTGGACGAGCCTGGCGACCGGCTGCCACTTCTCACCCGGGGCGAGGCGGGCGCACTCGTTGCCCTGCTCGGCCGGCTCGCTGACCGCGACGACGACCAGCTCCAGCGGGCCGCGCTCGAGCTTCAAGCCCGCCTGGGAACGCGCCTTGCGATGCCGCAGGCACGCCGGCCTGCCCGTGGGGAGGCGGGAGGGATGCGGGATGTCGCTACGGGCACCGGGTGATAGATGGGAGCGCTTCTATGGCCGGGTGATCACTACACTGCGCACCGCGCTCGACGCTGCAGTCATGGCCAGCCGTCTCTGCCTGCCAACGTCGCCAGGGCCTCCGACGGCCCCCGCGCCGTCATCGCGCCCTCGGAGAAGGTGACCATCGAGGTCGCTGCGGTCAACGGTTCGGGATACCGCCAGGGCGGTCGGCGCAGCGGCAGCCAGTAGAAGCTGATTCCCGCACCCGTATCGCCGGGGCTCCCGGGTGGGTCGCCGCCTCCACGAGGTGGCGGCCCAGCCTGCTGCCCAGCAGGCTGGTGACCGACTGGGCCGAGCGGAGGGGCAGGCCGGTTGGACACTGGACCATCCCTGCCCGCGCAACGGCGGCGCCGCGCTCATCCGTGCAACTAGCCGCCTCCGAAGTGTGACGGCGCATTCCGCAGAGTTGGAGGAGGCCGGCATGCGCCGAGGAGATCGTGTCCCGGACGGGCAACAGGGACGGGGGCACGCGCCGGCGAGGCGAAGTCGTCGACCAAGTCCGTCACCCAGGACACATCCTTCAGCAAGCGTGGGGGCCAGCACGTGCACAGCGGCTCCCAGGAACCGACCTACGAACAGCTGTACAACGAGGCCAAGCAGCGCAACATCAAGGGCCGCTCCAACATAGACAAGTCCGATCTGAAACGAGCCCTGGGCCACTGAGACGACGTCAACGGCCTCCACCGCGGGGGACATTGGCGCCGTAGCCAGCCAGCTCTGCCGATGCCCGCCGAACCCGGCCTCCTCGCCCCGCATCCTCCAGCGCCTCCGCCCACGGCTCTACGCCCGTCTTCGGGCAGGCGCACCTGCGCCGCCTCAGCCCGCTGCCACCGGACCGGTGCCGGCTGTGCAGACATGGAACAGGGATGCGCCGCCACCCGTGCGGGGGATGGGCTGACAGCAGGGGCTGGTTGGCGGCGGAGAGGCGGCGGAACCTGGCGGGGGGAGGGTCGTTGGGATCCTGAGAGTTGCACTCTGGACCGGAGGAACCGTTGTGGGCCGTGGTATCGCCGTGGACGACCGCTGTATCGGGGCATTCCGCGAGCTGAAGGAGAAGCGGGATGTCAACACGGTGATCTACCGGCTCGCAGACTCCGCTGATTCCCTCGTGGTCGAGGGTCAGGGCAACCTCACACACGACGAACTCCTGCTGGCACTGCCCGCTGACCAGCCGCGACTCGTCCTCTATGACCTGCCTTTCGCGAGCGAGGACGGAACGCGGCAGAACCGGATCGTGTCCATCTGTTGGCTTCCGGCCTCGGCCACTCCCCAAGACGAACCCGCCTGCAGCCAAGCCCAGACCGCTCTGGCAGATGCTGTGGACGGCGACCTGATGGCCATCACCGCGACAGCTCTGTCAGACCTGGCCTACCCCCGCCTCGTCGCCCAGGCCAACTGACCGACGCCCGCCGGACTAGAGCCGACCAGTGCGGCGCGGCCAAACCCCGCCCCCGCGTGGGGCGTCTCCCGGCCGGGCCTGCCCTAACGCCCCGCGTCCGGGAAAGGACCTGCCGCAGCCACCAATCCGGACGGGCGCCAGGCCCAGCCCACCGGCGGTGGCGAGGGCGGCGCCGGTGGGCCGCCCTGCGTCGCGTGATCGTCTCAGTAGGCCTCATGGCTTGTCTGCCCGACGACCGCCGCAATCGCCCCTGGGGGCCCCGGGCCAGGAATCGGAAAGGCCTTCACCTTCCGGGGGAGTCGCGAGGCACGGTCAAAGCCGTCGGGTGGACCGTGCCAATCGTCGTGGTGTTGTTCGCGAGCCAGCGCCACCTGTCCATGGCTGGATGTCGGGTCGAAGCCGGTGTGACCCCAGGCGGGATGTACGGCCACCGGGTGAAGTTCTGTTCGACATGCTGCTTTGTGTTCGCTTCCGCGGTTGGGGCGCGGGATGCTCTGACGGCTTCCGGCCGGAGCGTGTCCCGTTCGTTAGGTGTGAAGGAGCCTGCACATGCGTCCTCTTGTCTCCATGAGGTTGATTGGCGGTCTGGTGCTGCCCGCGGCGTTGGCGGTGGCCGGTGTCGCCTCACCGGCGTTCGCGCACGGCACGCAGGCCGCTGCCACGGTGGCGTCCGCCGGGCAGTCCTGGAGTCCTGGGTCAGGCGGGTGCGACGAGGACGAAGGGCTGAAGACGGTCCGCAGGGCGAAGGACGGCGGGCGGGCGACGATGCGCCCCGCAGGCTGTAGCAGCCCAGGACCGAAGGGCCCCAAGGGGGACCGCGGCCCCAAGGGAGACCGGGGCCCGAAGGGCGACCGTGGGCCTCAGGGCGTGCCCGGGCCTGCGGGTCCGTGTGTCTCGGTGGACTCCTACCAGCCTTCTGGTTCCGAAGAGTTCACCGCCCGGCTCAAGGACGGCAAGACGTTCCTGGGCCGTCGAGCGAAGATCATGGGAGTCTGGGGCAACATCGCCTGGACCGACCTGACCGTGGCACCGGTGACCGGGTACCCGCAGGGCGTGTGCTCGGTGACCGTCAGCGCTCAGGGCAACGACCTGTACGTGAAGGCGGCCACGCTCCGCGGCGCGCTGTATCAGACGCACTGCGACATCAACGGGGCAGCGGTCCTGTGTGACGAACCCTGGATCGCCACCGCGTCCTGAACCACGGTCGCGTCGAGGCTGGGGTTCCCGCTCGGGGAGCCCCAGCCTATCCAGCAGCGAGCGGGAGCTATCCGGACGCAGATCGCCCAGGGCTACCGGCCTGCCCCAGCTGTACCTCGCCCGCACCATCGAGCGTTTGGTCCGCACCCGGCTCGCCACCCCGACACCCTGTTCGGGGTACGACCTGACTTCCGGGCTGTGAGGGGGTCATGCTCCGGGCTCGGTGTCGTGGGACTGGCCGGGGCACGCCGGATCCAGTGCGCTGGTGTGCTCGCTGTGCGCACAAGGGGAACGCTTCAAGTCCCACTCGGGCGCAGGCCGCGCTGCCCGTCCACGTCACAACGCGCCGTTCGCTACGGCCGCGCAGGCGGAGTTCCGTCGGATAGACCCGCCAGTCGCCGGACGGCTGTGTGCTGACAGCATCCCCACCGCATGTTGGTGTCAGGCGGACAGCGACTCAACTGGCGAGGAAGATGCGGTGCGGCTGGTCGAAGACCGCTGCCTGCTGCCAACGCTCCAGCCTGCGCCAGCAGGTCTGGCCGGAGCTGAATCCCAGTACAGCGGGAGCAGTTGCCAGGCGCGTCGTCGCAGAGGATGTACGGAGGACCTGTAGATACAGCCGGTCCGCTACTCGCCGAGGCCCCGGCGACCTCTTCGGCCAGGGCGGCAGCAGCGGCTCGATCAGCGCCCACCAGTTGTCATCCACGGTCGCGTGCCCACGGCATCCCGAACGGCCGAATCGGCACACTGGTCACGGCCGGCCAGGGCATCTCACCAAGATCTTGTTACGAGCTCTCAAGGGGCGGGGATCGACGCGTGTGGTTGGCCGGTCAGGCCGTCTGGCGCGTCTCGTGGGCGGGTGGGTGGGGTCGCACGTGGGCGATGACGAGGGCAACGTCGTCGGCGGCGTCGGGGTGGCGTAGTGCGGCCAGGAGCCGGTCGCAGGTCGCCTCTGGGGGGAGGCTGGGATCGGTGAGGAGCCTGAGGAGCAGGCCCAGGCGGTCGTCCAGGGCATCGTCGCGGGTTTCGACGAGGCCGTCGGTGTACAGGACCAGGCGGTCGCCTGGAATCAGGTCGAGGACGCTGGTCTCGAACGGGGCGCCGCCGAGGCCGCCTGCGCCGAGCGGAATGCCGGTGGGCAGGTCGAGTAGCTCGGGGGCTTGTCCCGACCGTATGAGGACGGGGGGCAGGTGGCCGGCGAGGGCGATGCGGCAACGGGAGCGGTGCGGGTCGTAGGCGGCGTAGACGCAGGTCGCGATGGTCTGGTCCAGTCCGGCGGTGATGTGGTCGAGGTGGCGCAGGACGCTGGCCGGGTCGAGGCCGATTTCAGCCAGCGTGCGGGTGGCGGTGCGCAGTTGTCCCATGGTGGCGGCGGCGTGGACTCCGTGTCCCATGACGTCGCCGACCACGAGGGCGGTCTTGTCCCCGGTCTGCGGGATCGCGTCGAACCAGTCGCCGCCGATCCCGCTGGCCGCTGCCGCGGGTTGATAGCGGTAGGCGATCTCCAGGCCGGCGGCCTGGGGCGGGGGGTGCGGCAGAAGGTGGCGCTGGAGGGTGAGGGCGGTGCCGTTGGCGTGCTCGTACCAGCGCGCGTTGTCGATCGCGATGGCGGCGCGGGTGGCCAGCTCACCGGCCAAAGTCACGTCGTCGCGAGTGAAGGGGAGCGGATTGCGGGCACGCACGAGGCCAAGGACGCCGAGGACCTGGCCGCGGGTGGTCAGCGGCACCGCCAGGTAGGAGTGCACGCCCTCCTCGGCGAGGACTACTGCGGCGGCCTCATCGCGTGCGATGTGCGCCAGATCGGGGCGCGTGACGTGCGCCACCAAGACGGGACGCCCGGTTCTCACACAACGCGTGACCAGGCGGTCGACCGGATAGGAGGCGCGCTCGCCCACAGGGTCAGCCGCGTGGACGATGTCCGTCTCGTAAGCCGCCGCTATGGCCAGGGCCCTGAAAAGAGCCTGCTCCGACGTCGGGCCATGCCCCGTCGTCGTGCCGCCTTCCAGAACGGATTCGAGGACGTCGACCGTAGCGATGTCGGCCAGGTCGGCCACCAACAGTCCGGCAAGTTCGCGGGCCGTGCACGACAGGTCCAAGGTGGTACCCACCGTGACGGACGCCCTGGCGATCAGGTCCAGGCGCCGGCGGGCTTCATCGGCCTCAGCGGCCGCGAGATAGCGGTCGGTGACGTCCGCTACTGACAAAGCAACGCCGATCACCCGCCCGCCGGGGTCCTCCAGCCGGAAGTAGGAGCCCGACCAGGCATGCTCCCGCTCCGGGTCGGCGGGAGTACGCCCGGTGGCAAACTGATCCAGCAGAGGAACGCCGCTGGCCAGCACCTGCCGCATGGAGGCTTCGATCACGTCGGTGTCCAGGAACGGCAGCGCCTCACGGACGGTACGGCCCAGGTGCTTCTCGGCGGGCAGGCCATTGATCCGCTCCAGCGCCGGGTTGACCAGGACGTAGCGCAGGTCGGTGTCCAGAACAGCCAGCCCGAGCGGGGACTGCGCCACCAGCCGCACCGACAGGGCCAGGTCCCGTTCCACGCCGCGCAGAACGGCCTCGTCGCAGGCGATCCCCAGGGCGTACACACCCCCCTGCTCGTCCAGCAGCCGCATGTTACGAAACTCCACCAGCCTCGTGGAGCCGTCCTTGTGCCGCACCGGGAACACCCCGGCCCAGGCACCGCCCCCCGCCATGACCTTGGCAAACAGCTCCAGGACCAAGTCGACGTACTCGTCGGCGACCAGCAACTCGGCCGCGTACCTTCCCAGCGCCTCCTGGGCGGACCAGCCGAACAAATCCTGGGCCTGAGGGCTCCACAACGTGATCCGCCCCTCCGCGTCCAGCACCACCGCGGCCACGCTCAGCACATCCAGCAGACCACCGGGCTCGGACGGAACCACACCCACCGGACCGGCCCCCACCCGGAACGCCTCGGACGCGACCATGACCGGACCTCCTTAACCCACCGTGGCGGCCTCCGGCCCGACCACCCGGGATTCCGCCCGCCTGTGTCGGCCGCCCTCTCATCCTCCTCCCACCACGCCCAGGCGGCAGCCTCCGCCAACGGCGGCCGGGAGGACAGGCGCCCCTGGGCCGAGGCGTGCGGAAGCCGCCGCCCGGTGGAGGTGGCGCGCCAAAAGCTGCCCCGCCCAAAGCCCGCCCGGCGTGCTCCGCCAGGAACCACAATCTCTGCCTCAGACTCCAGGTCGGCAGCGGCCAGGCACAGCCCGTCGGAACACCCGCGAACCCGGCGTAGGAGTGTTCTCGTGGAACGAGCAGGGCGGTCCGTGGAGCGGCAGCCGTCATGGTTCCGAAGTACCGGTCGCCCGTGAGCGCACCATTCAGGGGCGATTTTGCTGTTCACGCACTCTGAGGATCAGGGCGATCACCTCCGGCTCCCGCGCGGTGCGGGACCGATTTGCTTCGGCCTCGTCGAAGATCGCCGGAAGCTGCATGGCCGGCCCTCTGTGGGGCAGTCGCCGTCTGACTGGTGCAAGCGGCTGCGTTCGTACGCCGCGTTCGATCCGGAGGTACGCGATGACTCATACGGCTCTGACCTCGGGCGCGCTATCGGCGGATCTGGTTGCCCTCCCTAGCGTCTACCGGCCGCAGGGGGACACCCATCTGCTCGCGGCGGCGCTGGCCCAGGAGGATCTGGGGCCCGGGACGGACGTCCTGGAGATCGGGACCGGTACAGGCGCGCTGGCGCTGCACGCCGCCCGCAGGGGCGCCGCCGTCACGGCGGTCGACGTATCCTGGCCCGCGGTGGTCACCGCCCGCCTCAACGCCCTGCGCCACCACCTCCCCCTGCACGTGCTCCACGGCGACTTCGCGAAACGCACCGAAGGGCGATGCTTCGACCTGGTGATGACGAACCCGCCGTACGTGCCCGCCCCAGCGACGAGCCTGCCGTCGTACGGACCGCATCGGGCCTGGGACGCCGGCCCTGACGGGCGCATGGTGATCGACAGGGTCTGTGACACGGCTCCGGCCCTGCTGCGCCCCGGTGGTGTCCTGCTCATGGTGCACTCGGGCATGTGCGGACAGAAGGCAACCGTGAAGCGGCTGACGGCAGCTGGACTGTCCGCCGACGTCACAGTACGGGCGTCCGTTCCCTGGGGCCCGGTTCTGCGCTCCCGGCGGGCCTGGCTGGAGCGGCGGGGCCTTGCTCGGGCAGGCGACGAGTGGGAAGAGCTGGTGGTCATCCGTGCCCAGCACCTCTGACGCCACCGACCGCGGCCTGGCCGGCCCAGGCCCGCCGCGTGGTCCTGGAGTCAACGGCTCGCTGCTGCCGGCCCCCGCCTGGTGCGAGGGACGCGGTGAACTGGTCCCCTGGGTGGAGGCGCTGCGTTTCAGCGGGGGTGCGGCAGTACACCACGGCGTCCACCACTACCTGGACCGTGCCGGCCCCGGGTACGCGGCGACTGCGTAGGCGCCGACTGCTCCCGGGTGCGGCACGGTCACCCCCGGAATCTACTGCTCCGGTTCTGCCTCTCCGGCTCATGCCGGCCGCCTACCCGGGGAGGCCCGGGTATCCCTTCACCCGGCCGGACAACACCCGCTTGAATGCCCGAGCGTCGACCACGGCGGCCCCGCCGGGGTCGTTGTTGAAGTAGGCATAGACGTCGGAGTCCCGCGGCCACTGGTCCGTGATGCGGTCCGCCCAACTATGCAGGGCTGTCCGGCCGTAGTGGGGCGCCTGCCTGGCCCGGCCTTCGTGGAAGCGCACGTACGCCCAGTCGGCTGTCCGCCACAGTGGTGTGACGGGGCGCGAGCCGCGGTCGGCCCAGCACAGGGCCGCGCCGCGGCCCACGAGCACAGAGCGCACCTCATCCGTCCACCACGACGGGTGGCGCGGCTCGACGGCGACGCGCGTGCCGACGGGGAAGCAGGCGAGGCAAGCGTCCAATAGCGCTGCATCGGCCCTCAGCGTCGGCGGCAACTGGAGGAGGACCGGACCCAGGCGGTCGCCCAGGGAGGCGGCGTGCGTCATGAGCCGTTGCACCGGTTCCACCGGATCGCGCAAACGTTTGACATGGGTCAGGAAGCGGCTCGCTTTGACGGCCATGACGAAGCCGGGCGGAGTCCTGGCCCGCCACTGCGCGAACGTCTCGGGCGGGGGCAGCCGGTAGAAGGCGTTATTGACCTCCACCGTGGGAAAGTGCTGTGTGTACTCCTCCAGCCACAGCCGCTGCGGCCGGTCCGGCGGGTAGAAGACGCCCGACCAGTCCCGGTACTGCCACCCTGACGTGCCGACGAAGAGTGCCATGCGGTCCGCCTGCCCACGGCCAGCCCCACCACGCCCCGTTCTCCACCCGCGCGGCACTGTCTGACCGATGATGCGCGAGATATCCGTCCGCGCCAGCGGGGACCGGTAAGGGCCTCAGAGGCGAGGAACACGTCACGGGCGGTACGCAGGACAAACGTCGTCAGGCAGGCAGCCGTCCCGCCGTCTGGGAGTAGTGTCCGCTGCGCGCTCTGAGCGCCCCGTAGACGCTCGAACCAGAGGAGCGGGGCAGACACGGCTGGGGTCCGGCGCGGCCGAGATCGGGTGTAACGCCGGGCGACGTGTCTGCGACGGCTCGGCTTGATCCGCGAAGGGCGGAGTCACTGCGGCGCTGCCTCTGCGCCGCGTCATTCGGGCTCACGTCGCGCTGCGAGCGCGCTGTCTGCCTCTGCGGCGGCGGCGAGGGCTTCGGCGGCGGCTTCCGCGGCCTTCGCAGCGTCGTTCGCGGCATGGACGGCCAGGTCGTCGGAGGACGCCGCGCGGGTGGCGGCGGACCGGGGGAGTGCTTCAGTGAATGCGCGGGTGACGTTTTGGAGGGCCGAGGTGACCTCGCCGGGTATCACCCAGACGGTGTTGCCGGGCCCTTGCGCGATCTGGGGGAGCATCTGGAGGTACTGGTAGGCGAGGAGCTTGGGGTCGGGGTCGTTGCGGTGGACGGCCTGGAAGACCTCGTCGATGGCCCGTGACTGCCCCTCCGCCTTGAGGATCTCGGCGGTCCGGTTGCCCTCGGCGCGCAGGACGGCGGACTGCTTGTCGCCTTCGGCGGTGAGGATCTGGGACTGGCGCTGCCCTTCGGCTCCGAGGATGGCGGCCCGCTTGTCCCGCTCGGCCCGCATCTGCTTCTCCATCGCGTCCTTGATGGACTGCGGCGGGTCGATGGCCTTGATCTCCACGCGGTTGACCCTGAGACCCCACTTGCCGGTGGCCTCGTCGAGGACACCGCGGAGCTGGCTGTTGATGGTGTCCCGTGAGGTCAGGGTCTTCTCCAGGTCCATGGACCCTACGACGTTGCGCAGTGTGGTGACCGTCAGCTGTTCCACCGCCTGCAGGAAGTTGGCGATCTCGTAGGCCGCCGCGCGGGGGTCGGTGACCTGGAAGTACAGGACGGTGTCGATCTCGACGACCAGGTTGTCCTCCGTGATGACCGGTTGCGGTTTGAAGGAGACGACCTGCTCGCGCAGGTCGATCACCGGGTAGACGCGGTCGACGTAGGGGATGACGACGCTGAGTCCGGGCCTGAGGGTGCGGTGGTAGCGGCCGAGCCGTTCGACGTTGCGGGCGCGGGCCTGGGGGACGATGCGTACCGCCCGCACCACGGTGAGGACGGCGAGCACCGCGACGAGCAGACCGGCTACGAGGAGCGCGGAAATCTCCATGGTTCACTCCCGTGGATAGACGAGCGCGGTGGTGCCCTTGATCTCCATGACGTCCACGGTCGTGCCAGGCGGAAGGACGAGGGTCTCGTCGTAGGCACGCGCCGTCCATTCCTCACCACCGATACGGACTCTGCCCCCCAGCCTCGACACCTCCGACGTGACGATGGCGGCCTCGCCGATCAAGGCGTCCACGCCGAAGCGCTCGCCCGGCGGTGGAGACAGGCGACGCAGAGCGACCGGGCGTACGAAGACCACGGCGACAGTCGATACGAGCGCGAACACCAGGAACTGCCACGGCAGGGGCAGGCCAACAGCGGCGGATACGGCTGTGACGATTGCTGCAACGCTGAGCAGCCCGAGTGCGGCGGTGAGGGTGACGATCTCCGCCGCGCTCAGGACCAGAGCGGTGATCAGCCAGATCAGCCAAGGATCCATGCCTCACGCCTCCGGCAAATCGACAGCGGTCGCAAATGTGGCTTTTATAGGTTTTACCCGTTCGTTCAGCAGGGAATCTGCTATCGCCTCCTGAGCCCCGGCGCGACGCCTCGCACCCCGGCCGGGCCGGTCCCATCGGGCCGCGGGCGAAGCCCCAGGCGGTGATCCGGTGTGGGGTCGCGGGGTGTCCGCCCCAGTACGGGAATGCACCGGTGCGCACGGAGGGGGACCGACCCGTCACCTGTCTGTCCGGGGCGGGCAACCCCGCAGCCCGTTCCGCCCGCACCGACCATCCCAGTCCCGGCCCGTCTCACTCTTGGCTGGACGCTTCAGACCGCGGCCTTCGCCCGTCTGAGCACTCGGCCCTCGAGCCGAATGGTCAGGAGCCGGGCAGCCAGCCGGCGGTGAAGTCGGCGCTGTCCCGTGTGCGCTGGGCGCGGGTCTCGAGGAGTCGGCGGAAGCCGGCGAGTGCGTAGCGTTCCCCGGTGGCTGCTCTGGGTCCGGGGATGCCGGCGACCGTGGCCATGAGTTGCTGGGGCTGGGGTTGCCAGCCGGTGACCTGGACTCTCAGGCGCATGCGCTCCGCGCGCCGGTGCAAGTCCAGGAGGTGGAGCAGGCCGTCGGCGTCCATGGCCGCGACACCGTGCAGGTCCACCAGGAGGTCTCGTTCGTCCATGGTGACGTGGTCCAGCGCGCGCTGGAGTACCTCGCCTGCATCCTCATCGAGCTTCCCGTCGGCGCTGACCAAGACCGAGCTGCCGCAGTGCTGAACATTCACGTTGATCAAGTTCTGCTCCCGTCACCCGCAGGCTCCGAACCCACGGGGCCACCATCCTGACCCGGCGCGCGGTGGGCCGGGTGCGAGGCGCGCAGAAGCTTCGGTGCAGCAAGGAAGCGCAGCTGTCGGCTGGGCGGTCACGGGATCGGGATCAGGTGGTGCGCTGGTCGCGGGTGTCCTGGCGGAGCTGGGCGGTGTGCCGGGTGAGGGCGTCGATGCGTTCGGCGAGCTCGGAGTCTTCGGGCCGCAGAGGCTCGCGACTGTCGGCCAGGGGGCGCACGAGGCGGGAGACGTCACTGTCGCCCAGTGCCACGTTCAGGTCTCCGACCGCGCTCTCGGCGGCGGCGGCGGGCAGGCCGGTCAGGGAGGTGACCTGCCCGGCGAGACGACGCAGATCAGCCGCGTGGTTGCGGGCCCAGGCGGTTACGGGGCGGTCCGCCGCGCAGGTCGCCCGTGTGGCCTGGACACGCTGTTCGCCGGTGCTTCCGGCAGTGCCGGGGCGAAGTCTCAGGTAGCGGCGTTCGGCGGCCTGGCTGCTGGCGACCCCGATGGGGCCGGCGAGGTCAGCCCGCTCGCCCCCTGTGCGCGGGCGGTTTCGATCAGCCGCTCTCCCGGCCGGCGAGCTCCTCGCGGATCTCGCGCAACAGCAGCAGGGCGGCCCGAGGGGGAGTGCCGCCGTCTGGCTGGCTCAGGGTGCGTCGGGGACGGCCTTGTACTGGTGGGGTTGTCCGCCTTGCCAGGCGATGGCGGGGGAGTCGCCGAGGACCAGGTCGTCGGGGTCGGGGAGGTCGATGCGGCGGAGGAACTCGATGAGGTCTTGGTCGCTGTGGGCGATACCGAGGACGGTGTCGATGCCCCGGATACGGATCACGACCCGTCGGCCGCCTGTCGAGGAGATCCGGTGCACGAGGATCGGAGCGTGGTCCATTGCCCCAGCCTGCAGGCTGCCGGCCGGCCGGGCATCTCAGGGTCGGTCACCCCACGTGTCGGGGCCGCCGCCCAGCCAGCGGATCGGCGGCCGGCCGCGCGCTGTGTCCGGGCCGGCGTCACGGAACAGCTCGACGACCTCCGCGAGCGACCACGCGGCGCCGAGGGGGCGTTCCTCGCCGCGCAGGTGGGTTGTGGTATCCACACGAAGAAGTCTGTCCCGCTGACAGGCGGCATGGGCCTTGGCATGAACGCCTGATCACTCCGTGACTGCCCTTGGCCGGCCGCCCACGAACACCTGCTCGCTGATCCGCGGGGGCGTGGGGTGAGGTCCTGTCTCTCCGATATTCGTGGGCGCGGGCGTCGGTAGGGGTGAAACTGTCTACAGCACGCGCAGGGCCTGGTCGACGTCACGTTCGCGTCTGGCCAACGCGTGCATGACGGCCTGATCGCCGTGCCGTTCCCGGGCAGCCGCGATGAGCACGTCAACCGCGATGGCCAGGGTGGCTTCGGGCGCCGAGCAACGAATGCCCATGCTCAGTGCCAAGTCATCCAGGTGAACTGCCAGTTCGACGCAGCGGGTCTGGAGATAGCCGTCGAGAAGCATCTCCTCTCCTGGCCGGTGAAGGATGGCCACTCGCCGATCGGTCGGCTCTTCGTCTAGCCGGTCTGCCAGCCGTCGCCACGCAGCCTGCGCCTGCTCAGCAACGGCGGTTGGGCCGGCTGCGGCCGTTTCCTCGCTCCGCGCCCGCACGCCGACGTTCAGCGCGGAGTCGGGAACGGACGTGCCCTCGAGCCTGGCGTAGTAGCGCACCGGGGGCACCGGTTCCGCGCCGACCACCTGGCCATCAAGGAACCACTCGACCTGCAGCACGCTGCGCGCAAGGTGGCCGGCCAGTCCGCCCACCGACATCCCCGGCAGTACGGACTCCTTCTCCCAGGAATGTGCCAACTCTTCAGTGGCCAGGAGCTGCACGGCTCGTTCAGCAGCCAGTAGGTACGCCTTGCGTATCTCCGTAGTCATGCAGGCATCTTGCCCGTACGAAGATCACAGCAGCCAGATGGTCCACATGTTGGTCAATCTGTCCGACATGTGGAAGCAATGTTCGCCATCGGCCCCATCCCAGGTGACCGTCGACCTTTGATGCACGAAGGCGCTGGACCAGCTCGGCGTCAACCGGCTCGCGCACGCCGCGATCGTCGGAGCCGTCAAGGACGTCCTCCCCGAGACGCAGGCGGGCCTCCTGGTCGGCTCGCGCCAGTGGCCCCTGCTCGCCCGCCGCATGGACCAGCTCCGCGACCAGGGCGGCACCGGTCTCCTCGCCGCGCACCTGGCCCGCCTCGGGACCGACACCACCTGGAAGGACGGCCCGTCCTCCACCACGGTCGGGCGGCTCGTGGATGCGACCCTGCACTCCCTGACGACCGACACCGCCCCCGACACCGGCCGCCGCCCGCATCCCGGGTCCGCGTCTCCCCGACGGCTGCCCGCTCCCGCTCCACCACCACGCCCGCCGCGGCGGCACCCGGGCAGCCGGCCTGGGCGGAAGCCGCAATCCCCGCCCGCCGGCAGCAGGCCGCACCGGCCAGGGGCGCAGGGCGTACGCGGTGACGGCGGCGGCTCTCACACCCGGTTGCGGCCCGGGCCCGGCGCTGCGGTGTGACTGTCCTGTGTCACCGAACTTGGATCGTTTGTCATTGAAGTTGGATCACGGATGGACGTCCTGCCGGGTAGCCGTCAGCGGTGCCGGCCGGCCGGTCGTGTGGTGACGGGTGCGCCCCCGGGGTGGCGTCGAGCAGTACGGCGTTGCCACTTCCTCCGAGTAGTCAGCGGACCTCGACCGTGACCCATGAGATGTTCTGCCGATACGCCGCGGCGCACGAGACCTTGGAGTTTTGGTACCACTGCACCCACGCGCCGTAGAACGTGTACTTGTACCCGTTAACGCCGTCCAGGCAGGTGATCACTACTCGCTGCTGACCCGGTCCGTAGCGGCAGGTGGAACTCGCAGTGGCATGGTCCAACTTCGTGTACCCACAACCGTGCGGAGCGGCGCTCGCCGGGGTGGCGAGTGCGACAACCGCTCCAGTGAGGAGTAGCGGCGCGGTCAGTAGCGAAATGATCTTCTTGCGGCCAGGCATTGGAGTCCCCTTCCGATTGGTTTCCTTATGGTGAGGCATGCCGCTTCAGGCGAGAAGAAAGATGTCAGATGAGGCGAGATGGCGTCTCCATGGCTCAAAAGGAGTCCCCCCTTTACGCATGCCCGTGATCATCAGGGCCGGTTGCCGAGTATCGGCACGTCGATTGGGGGAGGTGGCGGCCGCGATGGTGGGCGCCGCGGGCATCGCCCCGTACGGCGACGAACAGGCCTGCCGGTGGATCGCGGTGCGCCACGCCCCCGACCACATCCACCTCGCGGCGACGCTCGCCCGCGGCGACGGGCGCCAGCCCCGGCTGCGGGGCGACATCGTGGCGATGCGCGCCGCCGCCCGCGCCTTCGAAGTCCGCTGGGGCCTGACGCCGATGTCGCCCGGGGATCGGACCGCGCGCCGTGCCCCGGCGACGGGGGGAGAAGGCGAAGGCGGAGCACCGGGCTGGTGGAGACTGCCCGGCACTGCAGCGCACGGTCCGTCAGGCCGCCGCCCTCGCCGTCGGGGACACCGATGACGACGAAGGCGTGCTCGTCGGGTACGCGGTCGCGCTGCCCGGGGATCGCGCCGACGGTGGGACCCGACCGGTGTGGTTCTCCGGCAGCTCCCTCGCCTACGACCTGTCGCTGCCGCGGGTCCGCGAGCGCTTCGACATCCCGGTCGGCGCGGACGACTGGGCGCGCGCGGAGGCTCGTATCCGTGAGGCGGCCGGTCTGCCCGGGAGGGCCGGGCGGGCGGAGGGCGCGGGGGATGTGGCCGCGCTCGGCGACCTCCTGGTGGCCGCCGCCGTCCACGCCGCCCCCGCCCTCGTCCGGGCACGCCTCCAGGCAGCGGCGGAGGCCTTCGAGCAAGCCCGGCCCTCGGCCCGGTGACCGTGGTCCGCGCTCTCCGTTCAGGGGGTGTGGAAGAGGACCTCGGGCGTATCGGCCGACGGGCCGTCGAGGACGGGCCGGGGCAGGCCGCGCAGGTGCTGGTCGAGGAACGCGGCCACGTAGCGGCGGGTCAGTTCCACGGAGCGGGTGCCGGGCAGTGGGGCGTCCGGGTCGGGCAGGCCCAGCTGGTCACCGATGACGGGGAAGTCAGTGAAGGTGAAGTGGCCGGAGTCTGCGAAGGTGAGCCAGCGCCTCCAGCCGTCCAGCTTGGGCCATTCCCGATCCCAGGAGGTCATGTCACCGCCGGGGGCGTTGTTCTGCGCGCCGATCAGCAGGAACGGGCGCCCGCCCAGTCCGGCTTCGGGGACGGGGGTGTGGATTCCCCCGTCCAGATTGATCCCGGCGCGGATCCTTCTGTCGACGGCCATGGCGGCCACCGCGGACGCCCCGCCGATCGAGTGGCCGGTCATCGCGATGCGGCCGCGGTCGATCACGTCGGCGTGGCGCCAGGCCGGGCGGGGGCCGGTAAGCCGGTCGAGGAGGAAGGACGAGTCGAGGGCGCGGGTGTCGGTCACCTTGCGGTAGCCCGCCTCCCCGCCGGTCTGCTCGCAGGCCAGACAGGTCAGCACCCGGCCCCCGGGGAAGGCCGTGCCGACGCTCTCGTAGGCGTGGTCGACGGAGGCCACGACATAGCCGCGCGAGGCCAGGTCCTCGGCCAGGGAGGTGAGGGTGGCCCGGTGGGCGGTGAAGCCAGGCGACAGGATGACGAGGGGGCGCCGGCCGTCGACGGGCCGGGCTCCCGGCCTGGAGTGGGTCCTCGTGCCCGTCAGGGTCTCCACCGGGATCACCTGGTCCAGGCCGCGGGAGACGAGCAGCCTCCGAGCCTCCTCGTCGGTGAGGTAGCGCCCGGGGGCTGCTCCGGTATCGGGCCGGGCCGGGTAGCTCATCGTCACCATGAGCTCGCGCGGGCCCGATCCGGACCAGGGGTCGGTGCGGCTGCGATCCACGAGGTGGAGGGTGTCCCGCCCCACGGGGAACGGTCCGGTGGGACGGGGGAGTTCCGGTGCGGAGGTACGGGGGCTCTGCGCCCCGGGAGCGCTACCGGCCGCGGCCGCGGTGCTCGCGGCGGCGAGCGGGAGCGGCAGGAGCAGGGCGAGTAAGGCGGAGGCGGTGACGGCGATTCTGCGTCGGTTCATGGCGACGAGGCTATGCAGGCCGTCCTGGCGGATCGTCACCGTGCAGGAGGACCGTCCCTCCCACCTCAGGAGGGGACCGTCTACGCCCGAAGGCGCACTACTGGAAGCATCGTTGGCCCCACAGCGGCCTCGCTAACGCGCTGGTCGCCGCAGCGCAAGAGGACCGCGAGGGCTGACGCGACGACTGGGGGCGTCCCACGCGTGCGCAGAGCCATCCGCCGGCAGGGGGCGCGGTTGCGGACGGTGTGGTCGGCGGGGCGGAGGTGGGTCTGGCACGGTGGGGGTGACGAGCGGTTGGTGGCGGTGCGGCTTGGGAACGCGGGAGTGCGACGTCCTGGGTACGGGGCGCACGCGGTCGGCGGGTACGTCGATCTCGACCATGTCCGCGGTGATGTCCTGTCCGGTGCTGGCGGTGCGGCGCGTGCAGGGCGACTGTGTAGACCCACTGGCCGGCGTCGGTCTCCACCGCGTACGAGCCGGCCGACTACCTCGCCGTCGGGCAGCAGGACCCGGACGGGCGGCAGTCGGCCAGGCGCCGGGGGTTGGGCGGGCTCGGTCATGGTCGGGTGCGGGGTCCGAGTTGTACGCGTGCCTGACGGCGCGGAGCGACCCCTTGTTCGAGCTGTGCGACGCGTTGCTGTGCACCGATGGTCCGGTCCGCACCCTCGTGGACCTGGCGCTCGCTCCTGAGCATCGGCGCGGGCACGGGGCCTTGTACTCCGGGGTCAACCACGGTCGGATCGACGTGGCCCGGCTGCGGCGGGCACTGGCCAGTGTCCCGCTTCCCCGAGCCGGCGGCGGCCGGCTGGTGCTGGCGGTGGACGTCTCCCCGTGGTTGCGGCCGGACGCTGACACATCCTCGGACCGGTCCTTCTGCGATACCTTCGGCCGGGGCCTGGGCAAGCACCAGATGGTGCCCGGCCGGCCGTACTCGATCGTCGCCGCCCTGGAGACCGGACGTACTTCGTGGACCGCGCTGCTGGACGCGATATTGCTGGAACCCGGTGCCGACGTGGCCGCGGTCACCGCCGACCAGGTCCGCGACGTCGATCAACGCCTCGTGGACGCCGACCAGTGGCGGGATGGGGACCCGGAGGTTTTGGTCGTGCTGGACGCGGGCTACGACGCGCCCCGCATCGCCCACCTCTTGGTAGACCTGCCGGTGGAGGTTCTGGGTCGGCTCCGTTCGGACCGGGTCATGCGCAAGCCCGTTCCGGTGCCGTGGATCTGCCCGCAGCAGGGCGGCCGCCCGCCCAAGCACGGCGGCGAGTTCGTCTTCGGCCGACCCGAGACCTGGGGCGAAGCCGCCGCGGCGACCGTCACCAACACCGACCGGTACGGGGACGCGACCGCGCAGGCATGGGACCGACTGCACCCCCGGTTGACCCGCCGGGCAGCCTGGCTCGACCACGAGGGACCGTTGCCCATCATCGAGGGCACTGTGATCCGCCTGACGGTCGAGAAGCTGCCCAGCGGCGGGGTGAACAAGCCCGTCTGGCTGTGGTGGTCGGGCACCGGCACCGCCCTGCGGGACATCGACCAGACTTCGATCAGGGCCCGGGTGCCCTCCGAACGCTGGGATCCGCCGGTCACCCTGGGGGTGCGCCTGGTCGGCATGCTGGCCGACGACCTCCAGCACGTCGGGCAGGTCGTCTTCGTACGGGGCCTGCTGGAGCGGGGCCTCCTAGCCGGCCGGCCGGTCCTCGGCGAGGGCCTCCCTCAGCCGGTCGAGGTAGGTGCGCACTTCGGGGAGCTTGGGGTGCGTGGGGCCGCCGGTGCGCAGCAGGTCGGTGATCAGCCGCTCGGTCGCCGCGATCGCCTCGTCGATCCGCCTGGCCTGGTCGTAGCCCGAGATGAGGGCGATCAGCGCGTCCAGCGTCCCCGCGTGGTCCGGCCCCAGGGCGTGCTCGCGTGCGGCGAGGGAAGCTTTCAGGTAGGGCAGGGCCCGCTCTGGGCGGCCGGCTTCCAGGTGGGCGATGGCGAGGTTGTGGTAGCGGTAGGCGATCTCTTCGCTGTCGGCTCCGTGGATGCGCTCGAAGCCGCCGATGACCCGTTCGTAGCAGGCGACGGCCGCGTCGAGGTCCCGGGCGTCGTGGTGCAGGTGCGCCAGGTTGTCCCACCAGATGTAGGTGTCGAGGTGGTCGGGTCCGTAGAAGCGCTCCTTGTCGGAGGCGATCTCCCGGCAGAGCGCGGTCGCGTCGGGCAGCCGGCCGCCCGCCGTGTGGTAGGCCTTGAAAAGCTTCTGCTTGCGGGCCTCCAGCTGCTCCGAGCCCGGCGGCAGGAGGTGCCTGCTGTCGGCCACGGTCTCCTCCAGCAGGGCGATCGCCCGGTCGGTGCCGCCTGCCGCCGCGTAGGCGTCGGACAGTTTCTCGCGCCAGGTCAGGGTCCGCTCCGCGTCGCGGTCGGGGCCTGATTCGCTGCCTTCCAGGGCTTGTTCGAGGTAGGGGACGGCCTCGGCGGGGCGCCCCGCCGACAGGTGTGCGGATCCGATCAGCTGGAGGGTGACCAGGGTGTCGCGGGCGTGCGGGCCCAGGGCCGCGGACTGGTGGGTCAGGTTTTCCAGCAGCAGGGGGATCGCGTGGTCCTGCATGTACGTGTCCCCGGGTGGGGCCGCCGCGGACCAGACGGACAGGGTGAAGGCATAGTTGTGGCGCAGCAGCAGGACGTCCTCGTGGTCCGCGCCAAGCCGCCGCTCCGCCTCCGCGAGTTCGTCGCGCATCCTGATCGTGGCGTCCATGGTCAGGTGGATCGGCGTGTCGTCGGGCTCGTTCAGCCGCAGGTCGAGCGGATCCGCCGGCGGGCCCGGATCCGGCGGCTGGTTCTCCCCGTGATGCCCGCTCTCCCGGCTCTCCGCATCCCCCTGGCTGCTGTTCCTGGCGCGCTTCCTTCGGAACATGGTGGTCGGTCACTCTCCTCGGTCGGTGGTGGTCATAGGGGGGAGCCGAGATCCCGTACGAGTTCCAGGAGTTCCCGGATCGCGGCGTGCGGTGCCCGCCCGCCGTCGAGGTAGGCGTTCAGGGCCGCCCGGTCGGCTGCGGTCAGCGAGGCGAGCGGACGTCCGGCGAAGGAGAGCGGGTCGCCGAGGTCGTGCACGGCGTACCCGTGGACCACGTGGCGGCCGCCGGGTGCGGCGGTCACGGTGTGCGGGCCGCCCCTGGAGGGCACGGTGAGCGGGCGCGGCTGCGGCACCGCGGCGAGGCCCACGGCGTCGTGGAAGGAGGTCGCCGTCCCCTCGCCCCGCGGTCGCCCGCCGACGACCCGCCACCCCGGTACGGTGAACAGGTGGTCCAGGCGGGGACCGGCTGTGTTCCACGCGGTCACCATGGGGTGGCCGGACTCCTGTTGGCAGAGGTAGACACCGCCGCTCGACGCGGCGGTCACGAACTCGTCGGGGGAGAGGAAGGCGGCGGCCTCCACCGTGCCGTGCTGCTCGGGCACCTCCCACAAGCCTTGGGCGATCAGCGGTGCCAGACCCGCGTCGGTGAGGATCACGCGGCGGCCGCCGGCCAGCAGGAGGCGGTCCCCGGAGGGGTCGACTGCGTGGACGGTGCAGCGTTCCAGCCCCAGGTTCCGCAGGTCGATCCGCTCCAGCGGTCGCCCCACCGCGCCGACCAGGGCCACGGGCTCGCTCCGCAGGAGGACGACGAACCCGCGGGCGGTGGCGAAGGTCCGGGCTCCCAGAAGGAGGTCCGGGCCGCCGGCCAGGACCTCCGCCCGGCCCGGCCGGTACAGGACGAGTTCAGGGACAGGCCACAGGTCCTCGCGAAGGGCGAGCACCGCGTCGGGCCCCAGGCAGGTCACGGCCTCCGTGCCGACTCTGACGTGGTCGGCGGACCAGAGGCGGGAGCGGGAGACGAGGTCGTATACGTCGATGCGGGTGGAGCACTCGTAGCGCGACCGCCCCCGGCTCGGCGGCAGGTAGGTCTCCCTTGTCATGACCGGCGCGCCGGGAGCGAAAGAGACCCGGTCCGGAGCCACGGGGCCGCCGCGGCGGGGCAGTTGCCACCCCGCCCGCCCGGCGGCGGCCCGGGCCGTGCGCTCGGCGGCCTGCGGCCGGTGGCGCCGCGAGGTCAGCCGGGCGGCCAGGGGCCCGCCGGGGCCGTCCGCCGGCGGGGCCCAGTGTTCGGGCCGGTGGTGGTGGGCGAGCCGGATCGAATCGGTGACGGGGATCCGGCGCATGAGATCCCACAGCCCTGCGCGGTCGGCGGCCCGTACGAGCCGTTCGGCCTCCGCGTCGATCTCCGCCGCCGTGCCCCAGGGCAGGCGGTCGGCGCCGCGCCGCTCCCGCAGGTAGAGCAGCGCGCGCCCGACGGCGCCGCGTTCGGCTCCGGCGGTCGCGGCGGTGCCGGGATCGAGGGCGAGACGCTCCCGGTGCAGGGCAAGGCTCTCCTCGACGATCGCGACGGCCTCCGGGTGCCGTCCCAGCGCGATGAGCTTGGCCGCGGCGCCATCGAGGCGGGCGACGAGGACGTCCCGGTAGTGGGGGCGCACATCGCCGAGCTGGCGGTAGAGGTGGAGCGCCTCCAGGAGCGCCTCGACGGACGCGGCGTACCGCCCCGCGTTCCACAGGTGCAGGCTCTGGAGGTCGAGGCTCTCCGCCAGGTCGTCCCCGAAATGCGCGGGACTGAGCTCCGCCATCTGGCGTACGTACGCCACCACCGCCCCGGCACCCTCGGCCGCCTCCTGCGGGCGCCCCGACCGCGCCGCCAGGAAGCTCCTCACCATCTCCAGGCGGTTCACCTCCGAGGACAGGGACCACCACAGGAAGAAGTCGCGGTCCAGAACCTCGCCGAAGAGCCGTTCGGCCTCCGCCAGGGCCGCGTGCGCCTGCTGCCGGGCCCCGGTCTCCCAGAGCGCGAGGGTCAGCCGGGTGTGGGCCTGGGCCAGCGCACCCAAGAGGGTCGGCGCCGGTCCGGCGTCCTCCCCGCCCGTTCCTCCTCCTCCGTCCTCCCCGCCCGTTCCTCCTCCGTCCTCCCCGCGCTCGCGCATCAGCCCGATCGCCTGCCGGAGGAGTGCGACCCGGCGCTCTGCGGTGATCTCGTACAGGAAGAGGCCGCCGAGGTTGAGGAGGGCGTCGGCGTAGGCGGACCGGTGCGCCGGGTCCGCCTCGGCGGCCTCCCGGGTGAGTCGTACGACTTCCTCCATGTACGGGAGGGCCTCGTCCCTGCGGCCCCCGGTGAGGTGGGCAGTGACCAGCTCCATGGAGAGCCGGGCGCGTTCCGTGGCGTCCGCTGCGCCTTCGAGGCGGTGGCCGGCGAGTCGTACGGCCAGGTCCGCGGCGCCGCCCTGCACGCGTACGTCGCCTGGGGGCAGCAGGGGTTCGATGGCCTCCAGCACGTCGAGGTCCACGGAGTCCAGGGCGGCGATCGAGGTCAGCACCGCGTCGCCGCCCCGGACGGCGAGGGCGGGGTCGCGGCGCAGCAGCGGGAAGAGGACGGCGGGGCCGATGTGCGGCCAGCGTTCGGCCGCGGCGATGAGGAAGGCGAGGGCGCGCGGGGTCCAGGCGGGCGCGGCCCCTCCGTCGCGACGCAGGATGCGGGTGGTCGCGGTGACGGACCACAGGTCGGTCGGGTAGCCGGTGACGGGGCTGCCGGGGAGGGTGAGGGCCAGGTAGTCCTCGGCGAGACGGTCGGGGAGCAGCGGTTCGAGTACGTGGGCGGCCGCGGGGTCGGTGGGCGGGTAGTGGACGGCGTGGGCGGTCAGGGCCCGGTCCGCGGGGGTGCGCAGCAGGAGGCGGTCCAGGAGCGGGCGGGCGGTGTCGCGGCGCATCGGGCCGGTGAGGACGGCGGTGAAGACGATGCGCGCGAGGTCGAGGGCGCGGCGGTCCTCGTCCTCGGCTCCGGTGGTGCCCCCGCTGCCGGCCGTGTCGTGTTCGCCCGCCCGGCGCCAGTTGTCGTGTTCGCGGTCCAGCAGGTACGCGGTCATCCCGACGAGGTCGGCGGGCGGTTCCCGGCCGCCGGCCCGGGCGTCGACGGCGGTGAGCGCGGCCATGTGGACGGCGAGGGTGAGGCCGAAGTCGGGGCGGGCGAGGTCCTGGAACGCAGGGCGCAGGTCAGTGAGGGCGGCGGGGTCCGGGTAGTGGGCGGCGAAGCTGCGGCGGGCGGCCTCGAACATCCGCCCCCGTTCGCCGTGTTGACCCGAGAGCGGTTCCAGTGGCTGGTCGGAGAGGTCGGTCGCGCGCCCCTGGCGGCTCAGCTGCGCCCGTAGAGCGGGCCAGGGCCGCACCGAGCGGGCGATGAGGAGGATCCGCGCCGGGAGGTCTCCGAGGAGCAGGCCGTTGTGGAACAGCCATCTGAGGTGGGCGTCCGGCCAGCGGTCGGCGTAGTCGACGAGGACCAGCACCCCGGCGCGGTGGTCGGTGCGCAGGTCCTGGCTGCCCCGGGCGGGCGGGTGGGTGTCCGTGCCGTGTACGGCGTCGACCACGAGCCAGCCGGCGTCGGCGCATTCGGCGGCGAAGCGGGCGGCGAGGCGGGACTTGCCCGAGCCGCCGGGTCCGTGCAGCCAGCGTGCGGCCGACCGTGCGGGCTGCACGCGCCACTCCCGCAGCCGGGCCAGCTCGGCTTCGCGACCGGTGAACTCCACGACCTCGCTGCGGGCGTCGAGCATCCGGCTGGGCTGGGCGCGCAGCCAGGCGGAGTCCCGCCGCAGGGCGTCCGCGGCGCCGTGGGTGTCGCGCGCGTACAGCAGGTAGACGGGGGTGCCGTCGCCGAAGACGTGGATGTCCGCGCCGACCGCGCCGTAGGCGAAACCGGCGACGGCGCGAACCTCTTGGTGGACCTCGTCGGGGAGGTCCACGGTCAGCCGGTCCCGTCCGCGCCGTCCTCGTCGGTGGGCGGTGGCACCCACCCTCCGGTCGCCGGGTGGTAGTGGAGGCTGCCGCCCTGGACAGCGAAGAGGGTGCCGTGGTCGCGGGCGGTGTTCGACTGCGTCCACACCTGCCGCCCGGTCGGCAGGCCGTTCTGCACGCGGGCGACCAGCTCGCGCAGTTCGCCCTCGGAGTCGGGGTGTTCTTCCAGCAACAGGAGCAGCCGCCGGCGCCACACCGGCAGCAGCTCCGCCCGGATCTCGTCCGCCCCGGCCGGTTCGGCGCGGACGACGAGGTCGGCGTCCTCGTCGAGCTGCGCACCGATCGCCGTCCCGCGGGCCTCGCCGCCCCGCCCGAAGAGCCGGACGGCCCCGCCGCGGGCCCCCTGCCACACGTCGGTGGCCATGGCTCCGATCAGCGCGGTGGCGCCCGCGCCGGCGAGCGCCGTCAGTGACTCGGCCAGCATCCGTCCTCCTAAGTCCCGTGCCGCGGGCAGCCCCCGTGATGCCGAACTCCCCTGTCCTGGAACCAGGTTAGCCGGGCGGGCAGGGAACGTGCTTAGCCGCGGAAGGTCGCCGAGCGTTCCGGCGAGCCTCGGTCAGGGCCTTCGTGACGCCGCCGATGCCGGCGTGAGCGTCCACATCGGGCACAGTAGTGAATCCGGGGGCCGGCCACAGTCCGGCACGCACCAGCGGCTGGTCGTCGACGAGCACGACACGGACGGGGGCGGAGTCATCGCGCCTCCACGGGCACCGGCAGACGGGCCGCTACGCGGAAGCCTCCTTCGGGGCGGGGCCCGGCGGTGAACTGGCCGTGCAGCAGGCGGCCCGCTCGCGCATCCCGATGATGCCGTAGCCGTTTCCCGCAGGTGTGGGCCCGTGACCGTCGATCGTCATGGCGGCGGTCATGCTTGTCCTCGGGACGGTCGTCGCGGGCACGTCGTTCGGTGTGACCCAGGCGATCCTGCAGGACCACCACGGCATGTCCCTCGGCGACCCCGGGGCCCTGCGGGCCGTCGCCGCCTCCGCACTGCTCGCACCGCTGTGCGCCCTCACCGGCATGGCTCTCGGCGCCCTCATCCGGCATGCTGCGGGCACCGTCGTGGCGGTCGTCGGCATACTCCTGATGCTGCCGCCGCTCTTCTGGGGCGAGACCTATCGGTGGGTCAAGGAGATCGGCAACGCGATGCCGCTCACCGCATGGCGGCCTTGGTTCAGAACCCCGCGCGGGACTACAGCGTGGACAAGTACCCGGTATCGGTCGCCGAGGCGTGGACTGTGTTCGGGGCCTGGTCGCTCGTCGAGGCGTCCGGCGTCGGTGACGACGACGTTGTCGTACGGGCTGCGCCAGGATCCGTCCGTCAGCTTGCAGCCGGACGCCACCTGAGGCGCCGTCACCGCCTCCGACAGGATGACCTCAAGGCGTGTGTCGCAGCCGTCGGAGGCGATCAGGCCCTTGTTCCAGTGCTTGTACAGGTCCCGCTTGTAGCCCTCGCGGTGCTCGGCGGCGACGGGGAGCCGGTCGATCGCCTCGAACAGCGGCAGCGGTGCCCGAACCCCGGCCGAGCCCGGTGCCGCGGCGGCGGCGTTGTGGAGGAGGGTGTGCTCGATGGTGGAGTTCGCTGTCGCGGGTGCGGTGTGGGCGGAGGCTGGCAGTGCGGTGGTGATGGGGGGGGAGGGGGGGGGAGGGCGGCGAGGGCGAGCGCGGGCCGGCCGCGGCGCAGCAGATGGTTGATCATGCTCCGGCTTGTAGCCGGGCCCACGGCCTACCTGGAAGGGGGTATCGGGGCAACTCACCCGGCCGGGTGGCCGGACTCACCGGAGAAGAGGATCTCCCTGCTCATGTCGCACGAAGGCGCCCAGGTCCCAATCCCCAGAGCCTTCGTGCACAGCGCCCGCATCGTCGTATCCGCCCTCTCCAGGGCTCCGCTGAACACCGGCGTAGACCGTAACCTGCGCATCCGGCTCGCCAGGCGCCTGTCGGAGCCGGCAAGGCCCGCTGGACAGGAGCAGGTCTGCTATGCGGCGGCTCAGCCTGAGGGATGGTCCGGCAGACACAGCACACATCCGTGCCGCGTTGTGGGGCCCGGTGGGCGGCGGACCGGCTGGCTGTTCGTCGCCGGCGATCCGTTGGATCTCTTTAGGCTTGAATGTCGCTTTCCGTATCCGGCGATCAGCCCGTAGGAATGGCTTCTCGGCCTGACCGGCCGTTCCTGATCAAAGGAGCCACACCATGACTCGCCTTCGCACCACAGGTATGGCCCTTGCCTGCGCCGCAGCGATGTTCGCCCTGTCCGCTGCACCCGCCCACGCCGCCCCGGGTGACGTCACCACTTCCTGTGCGAGCGTCCTCACCCCGGCCGGCTACGTCGACGTCAGCTGGGGCTACAGCAGCAGCTGCGGCACGCAGAGCTTCAACCCGAACATCAAGCAGATAAAGCAGCTCACCGGACTGCCCGTCGGCACGGTGGTGCAGGCCTGTGCCTCCACCTACCAGCCTGCTGGCTGGATCCAGACCGCCTCGTACTACACCAGCAGCTGCGTCTACTCGTCGAACCCCAGCTTCAACAACAACGCGTGGACGCTGAAGCGCGTGTCCTGACCCCAAGGCCGCGGCACGCACCAGCGGAGGGGGCGCATGGATCCACAGCTGGGTCCGGTCCGGCGGCTGGGTTCCGACTGGCGGCCGGACCGCGGGGGTGTGTCGCGGGCGGGGGTGGGGGTCGGTGGGCGTGTCGCGACGCTTGGAGGTTCTCGCGTCCGATGGCATGTCGGCCTTCTGTGAACTGCTGGTTCTCTGTTGTCTCACAGCGATGCCACCCAAGATCGGTCTCAGATCGATGCGATTTTCCTCGGCGGAACGATGAGTCTGGGGCTGAGTCACCAAGCACGAGGACTACATGTGAGCTCAGATCTCGCACCGATGAGTTTCCGGGCCGCGCCGGTCTGTACCGCGTGAGACCGACTTACGGAAGGCGGGCGCCATGCGGAAACTGATCTACGGCATGAACCTGAGCCTGGACGGCTACATCGCCGCGCCCGGCGACGACATCGACTGGGGCGTGCCGAGCGACGAGCTGTTCCAGTTTTGGTCCGACCAGTTGCAGGCGACCGACCTGTCGCTGTACGGGCGCAAGCTGTGGCAGACGATGAGCTCTCACTGGCCGACCGACGACCAGCAGCCGGGCGCCACCCCGGCGGAGATCGAGTTCGCGCGTCACTGGCGGGACATGTCGAAGGTGGTGTTCTCCTCGACGATCGACAAGGTCGACCGGAACACCCGCCTGGTCACCGGCGACGCGGTCGCCGAGATCACCCGGCTCAAGGCCGAGGACGGCGGCCCTATGGCCATCGGTGGCGCGACGCTCGCAGGGGCGGCCATGCGGGCCGGGCTGATTGACGAGTATGTGCTGGCGACCGCGCCGGTCCTGGTGGGCGGTCCCTTCAAGTGGACCAAGACCGCCGACCAGATCCTCGACCGCATCTGCCGCTACTGCGACAGGATCTCCAAACCAGATCACTAAGCGCCGTCACCCACCTCCGAGACACCCACGGCGGATTCAGCTGGGCCACTGTCCAGCTCCACCTGATCTCGGCGGAGAACACCGCCGGAGACCCCTCCGCCGCCATCGCCGCATCAGACGCTCTCGCCCCCCAAGCACTCCTCACCACGGAACGGCGCGCGCTCTACTTCACCGACCGCGCGAAGGCCTTCGCCCAATGGGGCCGACGCGACGAATGCATCTGCGCCCTCCTCCAAGCCGAGTACTGGGCCCCACAGGAAACCCACGCACGCCCAGCCGTGAAATCCCTCATCTCCGGCCTGCTGCTCTCCGGACGCACCACACCCGAACTCCGAGGCATCGCCGCTCGTACCGGAGTCCTGCACCGCTAGCTGAACCCGCATCCGCCCCCGTGAACCTCACCCGACCGTGGGTCTGGGCGCCTCCCAAACCCGTGAACAACCGGCTTCGCAACCCGGGCTCTGGCTCAACGTTCATGGTGCTGGCCGGAAGCCAGGGCGTCGGCAAGCCGCGCCCCCGGATCGCCAGTGATGTGGTGTGCGGAGCGTCCGGCCGGCCAGGTCGAGATTCCGCCGTCCACCCACCGCGGAACGACGTGGAAGTGCAGATGGGGCACCGACTGCTCCGATCCCGGGCCGCTGGCGCTGAGGATGTTCACGCCTGAGGCGTTCAAGGCGGTCCGTGCGGCCTCGGCCACGCGCTGGACCAGCGGTCCGGGCCGGTTCACCGGCGGTAGCAGTGGCTTAACCGCTCTGTTCTGGTGATCTGAAACAACCAGCCTGGCCCTGCTGGCCAGGGCCAGAGCACTATCACCGCTGATAGCGGCCTGGTCCTATCCGCAGGGCCGGACCTGGGAGACTAGGGATCATGACCGACCGTCGACCGCTCTCGCTGCCCGCCTTCTCCGAGCCCGCTTCCGACGCTCCCGTACCCGCCCAGGCGGGTGGGCGCCGGCTGATGCCGGTCGAGCAGGGCGCCGACTTCCGCCAGCCGCCCGGCGAGACCGAGCCCGCACCCGCCCCGGCCCGACGTCTGCTCGCCTCCGGCGGCCTCACCTTCTCCGACCCGGACCGCCATATCTGAGCGCTACCACCACGGGTTGCGCCACGTCCAGGACCAGCTCACCACCTAGCCCCACCGCCCGGTGTGCCAGCGCCTCCACCTGGACAGATGTCGTAGCCGGCCCGGCTCCCGCCTCGGATATCGTGTTCCTCTACGGGGTGCCATAACGGATGTGACGCCCCCCACCGGAGGTAGATCAGCGTATGAGTTCAAAGCGCAGCAAGAATCCAGCCCTGCCCGTACTTGACGACGCATTCCGACTCGCGTCGGTCAAGGACGCCGAGGAGTCCACCCGTGAGTTGGCCGCGCGGCTGGCCACCACCGAGCTGCGCCGCGTTTCCCACCCGGGCCGGGTCACCTGGGAGCCCACCGATCAGGCCGAGCCCGTACCGGTCCCGCCGACTGTGGTCGACGGTGACGGGGACCTGTGGCTGCGGGACCGGGGCACTGGCACCTGGACCATGCCCGAGTTCAACCCGAAGGAATACCCGGCCCGCTGTGGCGAGGTTCTGACGTGGAACCAGCTTGCCCGCGAGTTCGGCCCGCTGACCGCACTGGCCGACGACCGCCGCATCGGCGGCGGCCGGCGCTGACCGCGCAGCCTTCCGGGATGACCGCGCCCCTGAAGCGTCCGTTACGGGTAGCTGGGAACTCCAGCTCACCGCCGAGCTCGACGATGGCGGCGAGCAGGTGAGCGTGGTGGTGGCGTCCGACGGCCTCAAGCAGCGTGATGCGGGCCTGGCGCCGCCCGATGTCCTCGGTGCGGCCGGCGTCGGTGGACCAGCCGGGTAGCGGTCGGCCTTCAGTTGCCGTGGTGAGCGCGCGGCCCAGCTCGCCGATCGACTGCTGCCAGTCGGCCAACTGCCCGAGCAGGCCGCGCACCAGTTCGTCGACGGTGGCCGCCGGGCCGGCGCCGAAGACCCGCGCTTCGGCGGCGGCCTCGGCGAGGACGTCTTCGTCCAGGTCCTCGAGGGCCTCACGCCACGGAGCGGCCGCAGCGTCGAAAGCGGCCAGGGCGACGTGCAGCTCGGCGTCGAGAGCGGCGGGCGACCACGGCAACGGGGTGCTGATGAGGATCTTTCGATCCTGCCCGACCCGGGTCACCCCTCCGTGGTCCGCCGTGCACAGTGCCGGACGACCGAGGCCAGGTCCCCCTCCGAGCCGAGCAGGGCCCGCTGGACGCGCGCTCCGTTGCCGCGCTCTAGGAGGCCTTACGTTCCTGGGACGGGATGGTCGAGCCGTTCGTACGATCCTACGTTCTTCAGCGGGTCGATCCAGGCCCCTTGTAGGGTCTGGAGGCCCAGAGACACCGGGTATGGCTTCCGTATGGTCGCCATTGATGGCTGGTCCAACCTGGCCGCCCGGTGTCTCACGACGGCCTGACCGCTGATTAAGACGCGAGCGCCTCGTCGTGCATCGCTGAGTAGAACCACGCCGGCAAGGCCGCCCGGGACAACAGCGCACTTCCAGCGACCGGAGGACCCCCGTGGCCCAGCTCTGGGCGGGAATAGACATCGGCAAGGGACACCATCACTGCGCGGTCCTCGACGCCGAAGGCAAGCGGCCGGGCTTTGGACTTGCGCAATATCGGGCCGCTGCTCCTGTTGACCAGCTACCAGACCCCGGCGGCCCTGCGGCGGGTCGGACGAAAGCGACTGACCACATGGCTGCGCAACCAGAAGGTCCGCGGAGCTGAGGAGCTGGCAAACGCCTGCCTCGAGGCCGCAGAGCGGCAGCACACCGCTCTGCCCGGAGAGAGGGTCTCGGCACAGGTAATCGGGTCTCTGGCGAAGGAGGTGATGGGCCTCCACGAGAAGGTCAACAAAATCGACAAGCTCATTGAGGCCTAATTTCGCGACCATGAACTCGCCGAGATAGTCGAGAGCATGCCCGGCATCGGGCCGGTGCTCGGCGCTGAGTTCCCGGCTGCCACCACTGGCGATCTCAGCCGCTTCGGTACCCCCGATCGCCTGGCCAGCCTCGCTGGAGTCGCCCCGGTACCTCGGGACTCGGGCAATGTCAGCGGCAACCTGCACCGACCTCACCGCTACCACCGAGGGCTGCAGCGCGTGTTCTACACCTCCGCCCTGGCCAGCATCCGCACGTGCGACGACTCGCGCCTGCCCGGGGGTGCCGGGTGGGCTAGGGCCTGTCCGATGGTCGTATGAGCTGATCAGGAACGTGGCTTACTGTTCGCTGGAACGAAGGGGGCCGCATGGCGCGCGATACAGCCGAAGCAGAGGCGGGGATGAAGGGGATCACGTTTCCGGCCTGGCACGGAAAGCACTACGTGACCCTGGCTGAGCTACTGGTTCGCCTCGGCAGCTTCGGCCTGGACCTGACGTGGCGCGTCGAATTCGACGAGATCGTCGATCCTCGCTGCGTCGAGATGGAGAGACGGTCCGCCGACGCCGGCATGGACACGCTGACACTATTGTCGCTGACGACCCCCTTCCTCCAGCTGATCGATGCCGAAGCACGTGGGTTCGCCGGGGACGAGCTGGCGCTCGTCCTGACCGAATTCGACAGCTCCTTGTGGGACGTCAGGGCTGTCGACGAACGCGTACTCAGCGAACTTCGCCACCACTACCCGGGTGCCAAGGACCTCTGAGCCGGGGCACTTCACTCCGGACGGAGCCATAGGCGGATCGCCGCCACGGTGACCGTTCCGTGGAAGACGTACGCCCGTTTGTCGAAGCGCGTGGCGACGGCGCGGAAGTTCTTGAGCCGGTTTATGGTCCACTCGACTTCGTTGCGGCGGCGGTAGATCGTCTTGTCGAACCCTGTAGGTCGGCCGCCTAGGTTGCCGCGGCGCCGGCGGTTGGCCCGCTGGTCTCTCGGCTCGGGGATCGTGTGCTTGATCTGGCGTCTGCGCAGGTGACGCCGGTTGCGTCGTGATGAGTACGCCTTATCGCCCCCGACATGGTCGGGCCGGGTGCGCGGTCGTCCACCAGCCTGCCGGGGCACACGGATCTCTTCCAGGACGGGAATCATCTGCGGTGCGTCCCCCCCACTGGCCGGGCATGATGACAAACCCGAGCGGGCGGCGCCCGCCCTCCCCGGCGAGGTGGATCTTGCTTGTGAGCCCGCCTCGCGAGCGTCCCAGGGCCTCAACGGGACGGTGACGCGCCGGGCTCCTGCGCCGACCCGGGATCTTCGGGGCACGGGTGGAGGCGCCAGCCGCGTGCTGATGAGCGCGGCAGGTCGTGGAATCGGCGCTGACCATGCTCCAGTCGATCCGGCCCTCGGCGTCGGCGTCGGTCTGGACGGCCCGAAGGATTCTCTCCCACGCGCCGTCCGCCGACCACCTGCGATGACGGTCGTGGACCGTCTTCCAACTACCGAAGCAGGGAGGCAGGTCCCGCCAGGGGAGACCGGTCCGCTGCCGGAACAGAATCCCGTTGATCACCCGACGGTGGCATTGCCAGCGTCCACCCCGCCCGCGATTCACCGGCAAGTGCGGCTCCAGACGGGCCCACTCCTCATCCGAAAGATCTCCCCGCCCCATGTCCCACGGAACGACTTCCCAGCGGGATCGTCACTCGACCCATCGGACACGGCCTAACCGCGATACAGCCCCGGTCACTGCAACGCTATCCAAATCGCGGTTCTACGCGCCAAAACTCGGTCCGACCCTCCCCAAGGGCCGGGAAGGCACCCAAGCGCCCGGATCGGCTCGCGTGACAGAGGTCAGTCCAGATTCCCCGCGGACGGCCATTTGAGGCGTCACGCTCCATAACGCGTGTCATACCTTGGGCTCAGAGGTCACTCACCCGGCTGGGGGAGGGGGATCGTTCCGGAGGCCGACGCCATTCCGCCGGGGTCGATGCGACGTTCAGAACATGACCAGTGTTGAACGGACGATGGAGGCGCTCTGGAGTGCCTGGTGGCAGCGATGGCCGCGCTGGGTGGCCTGGGCAACGATGCTGTGGGCGGTGCTGTATGCCGGCTTCGGTCTGGCGTGCGCGCTGAGCGGGACCTCCCTGCTCCTCGGCGGTGACTCGGGGACCCCCGGGCTGAGTTGGGCCGTCGTGGCGGTGGGTGCGCTGGGGACGTTGGTCAGCGGAGCGGTGGTGCTGTTCGGGCTGCTGCCCCTGTTGCGGGTGCTGCTCTGGGTGGTTTGCGGGCTGGCAGCCATCACCGCGTTCAGCCTGCTGATGGACGTGATCACGTTGATGCTCGGTCAGGGAGTGGACAGCCGGGCCTCCGCTGCGAACAAGGCCCTCGCGGCGGTCGGGGCGCTCCTGCTCGCGGCCACGGCCCGGTCCGACCGCTTGCCCGCCGGTACTGCCGTCCGCGCCTCGTCCGCTGCACCGCGGCGCCTCCAACTTGCCGCCTGGGCAGGGACGCTGGCCTTTGCCCCGTACGCGGCGATGAAGCTGGTCTGGGCGTCCGGCGGCACGTTCGCGGGTATCACTGGCGAGGAGATGCTCGCGGTCTCGGAGCGGAACGGCGCCTCGGGGATCTTCCTCACCCTGGAGTCCTGGGGCCTGGACCCCACCGCGCTACTGGCCGTACTCGGCATCTTCCTGCTCTGGGGCCTGGTCCGCCCGTGGGGGCAGGTTTTTCCGCGCTGGACGCTGTTCCTGCGCGGTCGGCGGGTGCCGCGCTGGCTCCCGCTCGCTCCGGCTCTGCTCGGCGCTGCCACGCTCGCGCCGTACGGCGTTGTGGGTGTCGGATACTTGGCCCTGGCCACGGCCGGCGCAGTGACGATGCGACGCGGCGACTTCCACTCCTCGGGCGACGCGCTGCTGGTCGGCTGGATCGGGATAGTCGCCTTCGCCGTCTACGGCCTCGCCCTGACCATCGCGGCCCGCTCCTACTGGCTTCGGACCCGTCCCGCTGCCGGATGAGCATCAACACAGAGTGACCGTCTGCGGCCAGTCAGAGGTCCTAACAAAGGCGTTGGACGTGTCGGTGGGTGATGAGGCAGGTGGCGAGGCCGAGGAAGGCTTCGTGGATGTCGTCGCGTCGTTCCCACCGGATCCGTAGCCGACGGAAGCCGTGGAACCATGCGATGGTCCGCTCCACCACCCACCGGTGGACGCCGAGGCCGGATCCGTGTGGGATGCCGCGGCGGGCGATCACGGGTTTGACGCCGAGTGCCCAGACCAGGCGGCGGTATTTGTCGTGGTCGTAGCCTCGGTCGCCGAGGAGGCTGTCGGGTCGCTTCCGTGGCCGTCCGACCAGGCCGGCGACGGACGGGATCTTCTTCAGCAGGGGTATCAGCTGGGTGACGTCGTTGCGGTTTCCGCCGGTCAGCGAGATGGCGAGTGGGATGCCCTGGCCGTCGACGATGAGGTGGTGCTTGCTGCCCGGACGTGCTCGGTCGACCGGGCTGGGCCCGCTTTTGGGCCCCGTCGAGCGGCCCTGACGTGGGAGGAGCCGATCACCGCCCGCGCCAGTCCACCTTCTTCGCAACCCGCAGCTTCTTCAGCAGCACCACATGCAGTTGGTCCCAGACGCCGACATTGTTCCACGCGGCCAGTCGCCGCCGGGAGGTCATTCCGGACCCGAAGCCCAGCTCCTGCGGCAGGTACTCCCACTGGATCCCGGTATGCAGCACGAACAGGATCCCGCAGAGTGCCTGCCGGTCCGGCACCCGAGGACGTCCCTCCACCTGCTTCGGCACCGGCTCAGGCAACAACGGCTCGATGAGCGACCACAGTTCATCCGACACGATGACGGCGACCTGGCCGGTGCGGACAAGGAATCCCAGGAGGTCAGTATGCTCGCGCTGCACCTGCTCCAGTCCGCGCTGGTGCACGGCAATACGCTGCTGATGCAGGAGGTCCTGGCCGCTCCGAAGTGGGCGGACAAGCTCACCGACGCGGACCGCCGGGCGCTCTCCCCGGTGTTCGGGACCCATGTGAATCCGTACGGCCGGTTCGAGCTGGACATGAACAGTCGTCTCGATCTGGATCTGTCCATTCGGGCGACGGTGCCCGGCCCGCGCACCCCGCGTTAAGAGGCATCCGGAGCCACGGCGCGATAACTGTGGCTCCGGGCGGAGCGCCATCGGAGCGACGGTGAAGACGACCTGGCGGGCGCCGGGCCCAAGACCGCGGCCGGTGTCCATTCAAGTTATGGGCAGGCGGAGGCCGAGATCTGCCGCGTCGAGGTCGGCGAGGTCGCTGTTCCGAACGACCTGAACGCAACCCATGGCGGAAGACAGCCGTTGGGCCTGGGGCGGGACCATCAGCTGATCGGAGCGGCCGGTTCCCCATACCGCCACGTCGCCCGTGACCGACTCGTAGGGCACCCCCGTCATCGATGTGACCCGCCTGCCCGTGCCGTGAGCTGCCGACATGGTCGATCCGCGACGAGACGGGCCTGAGGTTTGTCACACAACGGTCATCAGCAGATGAGAACCGGTTGTCTGCCGGCAGCCGTCCTCACCGCTGTACCAGCCCTTTCCAGAGAAGAGCCGTCCCCAATGATGCGTGTTCGCCCCCAGACGACCCCGGCAGCTTCCGCCCGCGGTCGTGGCCGCCCCGCGGCCCCGTTGTTCGCCGCTGTCGCCGGGCTGTTGCTCCTCACGGCGTGCGGCTCCGGCGGGGACACGGTTCGGGCGGACGACTCGAAGGTGTCCGCCGACGTGGCGGGTGTGCACGCCGCGGCGTCGGAGGCGGCCGTTCCGCCGAAGGTGACCACCGGGGCCGTGCTGGACTTCGACCTGATTCCGGGGGCGGGGAAGACGGTGGGCACGGGTCAGCCGGTGTCCTTGGAGTTCGAGAAGCCGGTGAAGGACAAGGCCGCGGTGGAGAAGGCGTTGACGGTCACCGCGTCGACCCCGACCGAGGGTTCCTGGGGCTGGGTGACCACACCCTCGGGCCACGATCGCCTGGACTGGCGTCCCAGGGACCCCTGGAAGCCCGGCACGGACGTGACGGTCAAGGGCACGCTCACCACGGTCGACCCCGGGGGCGCGCACTTCGACCGCGACCTGGACCGCACGTTCAAGATCGGCCGTGACCAGCAGCTGACCGCCGACCTCGACACCCACCGGCTCGTCGTCGAGCGTGACGGCAAGGTGGTGAAGTCCATCCCCATGTCCGGCGGGCAGCCAGTCAAGGGCCGCCAGTCCCGACTGGGCACCTACGCCCTCAAGACCCGGGAACCCAAGGTGCACATGACCTCCGCGTCCGTAGGCGGGCCGGTGGACTACGACGTGGTGGTCAACTGGGGCATGCGGGTGACCGACACCGGCGCCTACATCCACGAAGGGGTTCCCGAGGCGCAGAAGTACGTCGGCAACACCAACCACAGCGCCGGCTGCATCGGCATGACCCCGGCCGATGCGAAGTGGGTCTTCGACAACACCATCCTCGGCGACCTGCTCACGATCAAGGGCCGGGAAGCCATCAAGAACGTCGACGGTCCCGGCAACGGATACGCCGACTGGAGCATCGGCTACGAAGACTGGAAGAAGCTGAGCAAGGCCTCCTGAACCACCGCCCCGGTCACGCCCCGCTTCCATCCGGCACCGGCCCAACGCTTCGCACCTCGCGGCCCCGTCCACTTCGGCGCCGCCGAGCTCGCCGGCCTCTCCGGCCATCCCGCCCTCCGCCGGCGGGATGGCCGGCCGTCTCGCCGACGGGCGCATCCCCGTCCGAACCCGGCAGAGTCCGGGCCCAGCCCCGTACCGGGTCGCCGTCTGCGTGGACGCCCCGGTACGAAGGGATGCCCCGCCACCTGCACCAACAGAACAACCATCTTGCCGACAGTCGGACCGTCCGCGCCTGACAGAGTCCGGTCTCTTGTCTTCGACGATGGAAACAGCGTGCGTGGCTTCCTACGGGGAGTGGCGGCGCTCCTTGTCCTGTCCTCCGCAGCAGCGGGTTGCACCAGTGGGCAGACCAGAGAGACGGGACAGAAGGGGGAGGAGGGAGAGAAGGGGCGCGCGATGCTCACCTCGGCACAACTCGCGGACGCCCTCTTGGACGGGAAGCACTCCGGGTTCACCGTCATGCCCGAGCGATGGCCCATGCTCGAGGAAGAGGACGTCGTCACGGCGTCCGATCCGGCCTGTCAGTCGCTGGCCGACGTGACGAGCGTCAAGCCCAAGCACCAGCTCACCGGGACCGTCTGGGCAGTGCTTCAGGACAAGAACGGAAACTCCGGCGGGAGCATCGTGCTCTCCAGTTTCGCGACGGGTGGGGCGAAGGACTGGATGAGCGAGCTGAAAGCGGCTCTCACCACGTGCAAGAACTTCTCGGCTTCCTCCCGACGCGGCTGGTCGGACCCGGTCACCCTCGCGGCGCTGCCGGCCGCCGACGTGGGTGACGGATCCGTCTCCTACTCCGTGACCGCCGACGAGACTTCCGCCAAGCGGCAGATCATGACGATCGTGCGAACCGGTGGCTCACTGGCCGTCTATCTCACCCCCTCGGATGGACAACGGCCTCCTGTCTCCCTCATGAAGCGTCAGCACGAGCAGCTGGAGGCGGCCGGCTAGCGCACCTGTTGGGCGACTCTCTACGTGAGCACGTACGTGAATGCTGGCGACGTTCCTGGTGAACACGAGCGTTGATCCCGAAGGGCAACCTGATGGCGCTCATCTGCGATGACACGGTGAATACGAAGGCTCTCGGGTGCGTCGAGTGGCCAGTGCTCGGGTCGTTAGTGGGTGCGATGATCGGTCCGTGTCTGAGGAAATATCGCGCTGATATCGGGGCCGTTTGGTCGTGGGGCCGTTCAGGCCGTTCGAAGTCGAGGAGCTGGGCCGTCTCGAGCAGGAGATTGGACTGCCCCTGCCGGCGTCATATCGGTCGTTCCTGGAAGCGGCGGGCGGGGAGAGCCTCACCAGCCCCGCATCCCCCGGCCGACAGCAGCTGCGAACGGCGGTCCGGCGGGCGCCGACGAGACGGCCGCCCGAACGGTGCGACGGCTGCGGCAGGAGAACACCGAGTTGCGCCGCACCGTAGAGGTCTACGCCGAGATGATCCGGCAGTTGACGACCGAGAACGATGCTCTGCGGCAGCCCTCGGCCGTCGTCCGCTCCCTTCCAGTGCGCGGCGATGTCTGAAGAGCCGCCCGACGGCGTCTGCGCCGCTGCACCCTGCGCTGCCAGCGGACGGGCCCGCACCGCCGCCACGCTGCTCGGACGGGCTGTTCCGGGGTGCCGCTGGCCTGGTCCGGTACAGGCCGCCCGGAGATCGCTTCCCGCGGAGAGATGGGCGGCTGAGGCCACGGCTGAGGTGGTGTGGATGATGATGTCGTGACGAACATCAGCACCGACCACGTGAAGGTCCACTTCCGGATAGACGTGGATGAGGACGGCTGGCCGCCAGCCAGCGTCGAGAGCCTGTGGGCCGTGGACCTCGGCGACGGCACCGTGCGATTGGACAACACACCGTGGTTCGTACGAGGAGTCGCCAGCGACGACATCATCCAGGTAGAGGTCGACGATGAAGGCATCCGCTGGGCCGGAGAGACGGTACGGGCCTCCGAGAACTGCACGATCCGGCTGATCGTTCTGAAGGACGGCGGCTCAGCCGCTGCTCGTCAGAGTGTCCTGGAGATCTTCCACAGCCTCGGTACGACCGGCGAGGGTATCGAGAAGTTCCGGATGGTGGCTCTGGATGTCCCGCCGACGGCAAACTTGCCAAAAATCCGACAGCTCTTGGAACACGGTGACGCCAAAGGATGGTGGCACTGGGAGGAAGGATGTGTCACTGCTGCTTGGAAGTCCACTGCCTCGGAATAAAGGTCCCGTAGCGGTTGCGCAGGCCCATGAGGCGCCGCCGCGTTCTCCCTTGCGTTTGGGAACACCGGCCGGCGCACCAAAACCCACCCGCCCCGGCCCCGGCCGCCCGCTCGGCTCGAAGAACCGCCCGCCACCCGCTACGACATCGGACGCGTCCTTGCCACCGGCGAGGCATACATCCGCCCAGCACATCACAAGGTCGGCACGAAACCGCGGAGAACCAGCTGACTAGCCAGGTCAGGGCTTCTACGGCCGAGCGGCAACAGCATCGACGCCAGACTCCCGCAGCTTCCGGGCCAGGAACTCCATCTCAGGCATCGTGCCTGAGTGGGCTCCCGCCAAGACCTCCCTCAGCAAGGTCTTGACTTCCGCCAGACCCATGCCAAGTTCTGCCCGCAGAACCCGCATGATCGCGGCGTTCCTCGCTGATGGATCCACCTGGAGGCGAGCTGGTCCCCGCTCGGAGATCAGCCGACCTCGTAGTTCGGAAGGCAGATCGCCGCCGCAGTCAGCTATCGCAAACCCGCAGGCTGAACACCGGGACTCCGTGTCCCAACGCAAAAAGCCGTGGACCAGGGCTTGGACGCCCCAGCACTCCAACTCTGCACCGCAGTCCTGACACCCAGCTGAGTACCTGATGGACTCGAAGACCGCCTGATCCATACTCACCCCCTTCAGGGAATTGAGGTTAGGCGACAGGCTGAGCTCATGCGATACGAGGAGAAGGCGAAGCTCACCGCCGCGAGAGTCCTGGTCCCGGTGGCCGCCCTTGTCGCCTCGCCAGTGCTGCTCATAGCCGGAGGACCGGTCCGCCGCCGATACCTCCGCTACGTCTACCGGGAGGAGGCCCCAGCGATCCTGGACAAGGAGCAGGGCCGAATCAGTGTCCACTGGTTCGTGGTCATGAGCCCGCTTCTTGTATGGCTCTGCTGGCCCACAGAGGCACTCGCCCGGCTCATCTCGCGCCGAGGTTAAACGGCAAGCTTAGGAGTCGGGCCATTCATCGCTGTCGGCTCACTTCGCCTTGACCACCCCTGCCTCACAGCGGACAACGGACAAACCCGAACCCTGTCCATAACTTCTGCTCCGCCGCGAAGCCGCTCGCCAGGACGCCGGAGCCGGGGACGTGCTCGGCGGCCTGGGCGAGCATCGGCTCGAAGGCGGGATCAGGACCACTCGGGATGGCCTCCTTCACCGCCGCTCCGCACCGGGCACCAAGGTCGGTCTGTGCAGCTCAGTGCGCGGACCGCCAGCGCTAGTCGCTGCAACAGGTGTGGTGCCATCGCCGGTTCGAGTGACTCGAAGAACGGCCACGCTGTACCACCCGCCGGACCCGCCGGGGGTCACCTTCATCACCTAGCGTATGTCCAACCGGGGGGATCAGAAAGACATCCCGGCCAGCGCTCAGGTGGTCGAGCAGATCCTGGACAGGGTGCTTCCCGGCTGGCGCACGGAGATACCGGACAGCCGCGTCAACCGCTGGTGCCGACACCGGGAGGCCGCCCAGCGAGCTGAGGCCGTGCTGGAGCGCGACGGCGAGGTACGTGCGCGGCCAGGGGACGATGCCCCGGACCTGAACGCCTCGGCGATGCACCCCTGGGCGTGGGAGGGTGCGCGGCCGCTGTGGCAGAGCGGGCACTTCCGCGAGGCCGTCACGGCCGCCGCCCGAAAGGTCAACGCGGAGACGCAGAACGCAGAACAAGGTCAGCCGCAAGGACGTGAGCGAGACCAGGCTGTTCCAGCAGGCCTTCTCCCAGGACGATCCCAAGCCCGGGCAGCCCCGCCTGCGCCTGATGGACAACGACGGAAGCGACACCTTCCGCAGTGTCCACCGCGGTGCTGCGGCTTTCGCGGAGGGCTTCTTCGCCGGGATCCGCAACCCAAACAGCCACGATGACGGACTCCCCGAACTTCCCGAGCATGAGGCGTTGGAGCAGTGGGCCGCGCTCAGCGTGCTGGCCCGCTGGGTCGATACTGCGGCCCTGATCACCGCCTGACGCCCGAAAGCTCTTGGGCGTTCAGGCCAGCAGTCGCGGATCTGTCGGGAGGCGTCGCGGGAGGGGCGGCCGTCGCCGATAAGGGTGGCGGAGCCCGGACCGGTCCAGTCGCCGTAGCCGCGTAGGTGCAGGTGCGCTTCGTCGACGGCCCGGGTGCCGTCGGTGGCGATGTGGCCGCGGGTGCCTCGCAGGCGCAGGCCGGGCGGAATCCGGTGCACCAGATGGTCGCGTCCGCCTCTGCTCTGGTGCAGCTCAACCCACGACAGGGGTGCCGGTAAGAACCGTGCCACCGATCCTGCTGGCCAATTCCGTTGCTGGTCGGTTGTGACGCTCATTGGTCATGGAGCGGGCGTGCTCTTCCGTCTGCGGTCGCGGGGTGGGGTGTGGGGTGTCGATGCGGGCGCGGCCGTGGCCGCAGGTGCCGGAAGCGACCGGGCGGGCAGCGCGGGCCGCAGCGGCGAAAGGGCCGTATCCGTTGGCTATGCGGGTCCGCGACGAGTTCGGCGAGTTGTTCGCGGATGTCGAGTTCGCCCAGGCGTTCGAGGTACGGGGCTGGCAAGGGTGGTCGCCGGGGCACCTGGCACTGCTGCAGTTCGCCGAGAACCTCACCGACCGTGCCGCTGCGCATCGGGTGCGGTCCGGGGTGGACTTCAAATGTGCGCTGCCTGGACCTGGACGATCCAGTTTCGACGCCTCGGTCCTGTCCGAGTTCCGCGCTCGTCTGGTGGCGCACAACCTGGAGGAACGGGCCTTGGACCTGCTGATGGCTGCATAAAGAGCAAGGGCTTGGTGAAGGCCGACGGGCAGCAGCGGAGCTGCTTCGCAATCGAGGTCACGGTGTTCTTCAGGCGGGTGAGCAGGTTGCGGGCGTGACGTTCCTGCTTCGACGGAGAGGAGTCCGCTCTGAGCGGCGTCTGAAAACTTTGCGCAACAAGATGCTCTGTACTCCTTGATCTGCAGGGCGGCTTCCGGCCGCCCTCTGACGAGAGGAAGACAAGGTGGCTCTCCGGATACGAGGGAAGTCGTCGGGCGGCACCCGTGCGATGGCGCTCGCTTCGGCAATCGCTGCGGTGACGATGGCGCTCGCGGCTTGCGGCACCACTGGCGGCGGCGCAGAAGAGAACAGGGCCTCGGGGGGCGAGAAGGAAAAGAACCTGCAGTACGCCCAGTGCTTGAGGGACAACGGGGTCGATGTCCCGGATCCGAAGCCTGGCGAGGAGGTCGGGAAGTCGTTCCCGGAGGGCACTTCTCCCCAGAAGGTCGAGGCGGCCATGAAGGCGTGCAAGCAGTACGCACCGCCCGGGCACACCAAGGAAGAACTGGAGGGATTCAAGAAGGAAGCACTGGAGATGGCCAAGTGTTTCCGGGAGCACGGTGTCGAGGTCGATGACCCGACGGCCGACGGTGTGTTCATCCCACCCCAGGGAGAGGCCCAGAACACCCCGACGTTCCAGAAGGCGATGGAGGCGTGCACGGACGCCAACAAGCGTCAGAACGCGGGTGGCCAGTGACCCGGAAACGATGGCCGAAGGCGGTCCTGCTCGCGAGCGTGGTCGCACTGGGAGCCGGCGGGGTCACGGTGGCGGCACAAGGGCTGGGCGGCAGCGACAACCCGGCGGCTTCACGACCTGACCGGGCTGCGCCTGCGACCACCGCGGTCAGCCGCAGCGACCTGTCCGCATCCACTCTGATGCCCGGTGAACTCGGGTACGGCGAACCGGTCACGGTCGAGGGACGCATGCCGGGGACCGTCACCTGGCTGCCCGGCCCGGGCACGGCGGTGAGCCGGGGACAGAAGCTCTACGAGGTCGACAACCAGCCCGTCAGCCTGATGTACGGCTCGACCCCGATGTACCGGGACCTGAAGCAAGGGGTCGAGGGCCCCGACGTCGAGCAGCTCAACAGCAATCTCCGCGCCCTGGGCTACGACGCTCCGGACAGTGATGAGTACACGTGGCGGACCGCTGCCGCCGTGCGTGCGTGGCAGGAGAAGCAGGAGATGAAGCGGACAGGTGAGGTGAGGAATGGGCAGATCGTCTTCACTGATGGCGCGGTCCGGGTCGCCGGGCTTCAAGCTGCGGTCGGCGGGCCGGCTACCGGGAAGATCCTGACCCGGTCGGACCAGGTGAAGTCGGTTTCCGTGTTGCTGGAGATCAAGGACCAGGGCCTGGTGAAGAAGGGCGCGACGGTGGACGTGCTGCTTCCCGGAGGCGCGACCGTCCCCGGCATCGTCAAGGAGGTGCAGACCGTGATCCCGCCGGGGGACGACGGTCCGCAGGGGGGTGGCCAGGGGGAGAAGCCGAAGACCAAGGTCGCCGCCCGGATCGAGATCGCCGACCAGAAGGCACTCACGGACCTCGACGCCGCGACAGTGGACGTGAAGTTCACCAAGGCCACGGCCAAGCAGGCCCTGTCGGTGCCCGTGACCGCCTTGGTGGCACTCGCCGACGGCGGCTACGGAGTGGAAGCAGTCGAGAACGGGACCGTACGCCGTATCCCCGTGAAGATCGGGCTGTTCGCTCAGGGCCGGGTGGAGATCACCGGCGACGGTCTGCGTGAAGGCATGAACGTGGTGGTACCGCAATGACCACGGTGAACAACCGGGACACCCCCGTCGTGGAGCTCGACCAGGTGACGCGCCTCTACCCCGGCGGGGTCACCGCGCTGGGCGGGGTCAGTGCGACGGTGTGGCGCGGTGAGATGGCAGCGATCGTCGGTCCGTCCGGCTCGGGGAAGTCCACCATGCTCAATGTGATCGGCACACTGGACCGGCCCTCTTCCGGCCGGGTCGTAGTCGACGGTCACGACGTGGCTGCCCTCTCGGACCGGCAGCTTTCAGCGCTGCGCGCAAACAAGATCGGCTTCGTGTTCCAGCACTTCCACCTCTCTGCCGGCGTATCCGCTCTGGACAACGTCTCCTACGGGCTCCTCTACAGCGGTGTCGGGCAGCGTGAGCGCCGTGAACGCGCGGCCGCAGCACTGAAGAGGGTGGGCCTGGGCGCCCGCATGGAGCACCGCTCCCACCAGTTGTCCGGCGGCGAGAAGCAGCGTGTGGCGATTGCCCGCGCCGTTGTCGGCGAGCCTGCCGTGCTCCTGGCCGATGAGCCCACGGGCGCGCTCGACTCGAAGTCAGGGGCAGCCGTCATGGAGCTCCTGCACGAACTGAACGCCACGGGCACCACCATCCTCGTCATCACCCACGACCGGGCGATCGCTCAGTCACTGCCCCGCCAGCTGGTCATGCTCGACGGACTCCTCCAGGCGGACTCCGCCGACCAGAAGGTAGAGGCCCCATGCTGACCCCCGCACGCCTCAGCCCGGCCGACTGTCTGCGCGTAGGCGGATTCGGTCTGCGTAGCCGCCCTGTGCGCGTCCTGCTGTCCGCGCTGGGCATCGCCATCGGCATCGCCGCCATGGTCTCCGTCGTCGGTATCTCCAGCTCCAGCCGGGCCGAACTGGACCGCGCCCTGGACCGCCTCGGCACGAACCTGCTCACCGCCTCTCCCGGCAGGAGCATGGCCGGGGGGACAGCGAAGCTGCCGGAGGAGTCCCCCGACATGATCGGCCGGATCGAGAACGTCGAGTCGAGCAGCGCCGTCGGAGTCATCGAGGGGAAGAACGTCTACCGCACGGACAAGGTCCCCCGGAGCCAGTCCGGAGGCATGACCGTAGCCGCCGCCGGCCAGGACCTGCTCGAACCGCTGGGTGCCACGATGGCCCAGGGTCACTGGCTCAACCAGGTCACCGGCCAATACCCGGTGACCGTGCTGGGGGCTGAGGCCGCGCGCCTCCTGGGCGTCACCGAGCCAGGGCCCGACACCCGCGTGTGGCTCGGCGATCAATGGTTCACCGTGGTGGGCATCCTCGACCCCGTGCCTCTCGCCTCCGCGATCGACACCTCTGCGCTGGTCGGCTGGGACGCCGGCAAGAAGTACCTGAACTTCGACGGCGCTCCCACCACCCTCTACACCCGCGCCGCCGAGCACGCGGTCGAGGAGGTCCGCGCCCTGCTGGGGCCGACCGCCAACCCGGCCGACCCCGCCACCGTCGCGGTGTCCCGTCCTTCCGACGCCCTTGCCGCCCGGCAGGCCGGCGAAGCGGCCTTCACCGGCCTGCTCCTCGGCCTTGGCGGAGTGGCACTGCTGGTCGGCGGTATCGGCGTCGCCAACACCATGGTCATCTCCGTCATCGAGCGCCGCGCCGAGGTCGGCCTCAGGCGGTCGCTGGGATCCACCCGCGGCCAGGTGTGCCTCCAGTTCCTCACCGAATCCCTGCTGCTGTCCGCCCTGGGCGGCGCAGCCGGCGTCATGATCGGCTCGGGTGTCACCGCCGCCTACGCCGCCAGCCAGGGATGGCCGGTGGTGGTGCCACCATGGGTGATGGCCGGCGGGACAGGAGCCACCCTGCTGATCGGAGGTATCGCCGGCCTGTACCCCGCCGTGCGGGCGGCCAGGCTGGCTCCCACGGCCGCGCTCGCCGCGACCTGAGGCCCCCCACCACCATGCTGGCCGCCAGCACCATGCACATCGGTACGAACGGAACGGGAATGAGATGCGGGTACTCGTCGTCGAGGACGACAGGCTGATCGCCGACATGGTCACCCGCGGGCTGCGGCGCCACCACTTCGCGGTCGACACCGCCTACGACGGCGATGAGGCAGCCCTCAGCCTTACCGTCAACGACTACGACGTCGTGGTCCTGGACCGGGATCTGCCCGGGAGGTCGGGTGACGACCTCGCCGCCGACCTGGTCGCCTCCGGGGCCCGTACGCGGATCCTCATGCTCACGGCGGCAGGCGGCCTTCACGACCGGGTAGAGGGCCTGAATCTGGGAGCGGACGACTACCTCGCCAAACCCTTCGAATACCTGGAGCTCGTCGCCCGAGTGCAGGCACTCGGGCGACGCAGCGCCCCCTCCGTACCGCCCATCCTGGAGAAGGCGGGAGTCGTCCTGGACCCGTCCCGTCGTACCGTCACGCGCGACGGGCGGCCGCTCGATCTCTCGCCCAAGGAGTTCTCGGTACTTCGCCTGTTGCTGATGGCGGACGGGGCTGCCCTCAGTGTCGAGGAGATCCTGGAGCGGGCCTGGGACGCGCACGCCGACCCCTTCACCTCGGCCGTACGCGTCACCATGAGCCGGCTACGGGCCAAGCTCGGAGACCCTCCGCTGATCCGTACCGTGCCCGGCGCCGGGTACGTGCTGTGAACGGCGCACCGCACGCCCGCCGAGCCCCCGCACGCACACGGATCGCCGCCGTGTTCGGCCTGGTGTTCGCACTGCTGGGCGGGATCCTACTGACCCTGGTCTTCCTGCTGTCCCGCGCCGGGACCGCCGCCAAGGCACACCAGCTGATAGGACAACAGCTCACGGCGGTTCCGGAAGGCACCACGCCCAGCGATGCCCCCGGGCAAGTAACTCTTCAGTTGGCGCAGATCGCCGCTGACCAGGTGCTGACCTGGTCAGCGGTGGCACTGCTCATCATGGTCGTTCTCGCGATCGCAGTGGGCTGGTGGACGGCCGGACGGGTGCTGCGGCCCGTGCACGCCATGACCTCCACGGCCCGCCGCATCTCGCAGGAAAATCTGCATGAGCGCATCGCCCTTCAAGGCCCCCCGGACGAGCTCAAGGAACTCGCCGACACCTTCGACGCGCTGCTGGCCCGCCTGGAGAAATCCTTCGACAGTCAGCGCCGATTCATCGCCAACGCCTCCCACGAACTGCGCACCCCCCTCACCGCGCAACGCGCTGCACTCCAGATCGGCCTGGACAACCCCACCCCGGAAGAACTCGCCGACGTACGCGAGTCCTTGCTGGCCGACAACCGGCGCAACGAGCGCCTCATCGACGGACTGCTCGTACTCGCCCAAAGCGAGCAAGCCCTCGTGGAAACCGAGACAGTAGACCTCTCGGCCCTGGCAGAAGAGGAAGCCGCCCGCTGTCGGCAGGCGGCCGAGGCGGCCGGCGTCACCCTCTCGGTGGAGACCGAGCCCGTTCTCCTGCGGGGCGACCGGGACCTGCTCAGCCGGCTGATCAGCAATCTGCTGCGCAACGCCATCGCCTACAACCACCCCGGTGGGCGAGTTCACCTACGTGTCTCCCCGGGCTGCCTGCGGGTGACAAACACCGGTCCCGCCGTGCCCGCAGACGAGATCGACGCCCTCTTCGAACCCTTCCGCCGCGGACGCGGCAAAGACCGCACCACCACGGGCCCGGACCGAGGCCACGGACTGGGCCTCGCGATCGTCCGCTCCATCACCACCGCTCATGGCGGCACGGCCACGGCCGCGCCCGGCGCACAGGGCGGCCTGCAGGTAGAAGTCCGGTTTCCCGAACGGCGTGATCAAACGGCGGGTGCGCACCGCGTCCGTGCGCGACGCGGACGCGAGTTGGAACCCCTCGGACTGGCCCGGAGAGGCCGCGCGCTCGCCGCAGACCTCAGGCCACGCGATGATCCAACCCTGCGGCGCGCGGCTGTGACAGCGATCAGCCGCTGGAGCAGCGACGTGCCGACTGCCGCGCAACATGGTCTGCCACTGTTGGGCGACCGGGACGCGAAGGTCAGGCAGGCAGCGGTTCAGGCTTTCTCGTCGTGGGGAACCGCCGTCGTGCCGCTGCTCCAGGCGCTCCGCCTCGATGGTCCCGGGCAGGCGCGCGGGCGCTCTGGAGGCCTTGGCGGAGATCGGTGGCGAGGCGGTGATCAATGCCCGTGACACCGCGGCACTGGAGCGGCTGGCCGGGATCGCAATCGCCGGCGACACGCCGGTTCCCCTCTCCTGCTGTTTCCTCCCTGGATCGCCGTGCCTACTGGGGACCAGGCCGGCGTCACGTGCGAACGCCTCAGAGCCCGCTTCGGACGTGCTCAGGCTTACTGGTGGAGCGCCTCGCAGGACGGCTCGGCTGGTGGCCGGCGCACCCCGAAGCGGGCCGGGGTGGCTACCTTCGCTCCCACGTTACTTGGCTGGCCACATAATTGCTGTTACCTTAATTATGTGGTCAGCCACACTTCTAGTGGCCGAAGGAATGGAGTCATCATGAAAGCAATCGTTTTCGACCAGTTCGGCGGCCCGGACGTGCTGCACGAGGCGGACATCGAGGTCCCGCAGCCCAGCCCCGGCCAGGTCCGGGTCCGCGTGAAGGCCGCCGGGCTGAACGCGCTGGACGGCAAGATCCGCGCCGGGATGCTGGAGGCCGTCCGCCCGACGGCCTTCCCCGCCGTCCCCGGTGGCGAGCTCGCCGGCGTAGTGGACGCCCTGGGTGCGGGCGTGAGCGACGTGCGGGTCGGCGATGAGGTGCTGGGCTGGTCGGACACCGGCTCGTACGCCCAGTACGCGCTGGCCACCACCGTGGCCCCCAAGCCCGCCGGCCTCGACTGGCAGCACGCGGCCGCGCTGCCGGTGGCCGGCGAGACGGCCGAGCGGGTCCTGAACCTGCTGGGGGTCGCCGCCGGGGAGACCGTGCTGATGCACGGCGCGTCCGGAGCGGTAGGAACCCTGGCGGTCCAGCTCGCCACGTCCCGCGGAGCACACGTGATTGCCACCGCGGGCCCCTCCAACCAGGACTACCTCACCTCGCTCGGCGCCACAGCGACCGTATACGGCGAGGGCCTGGTCGAGCGGGTGCAGGCGCTGGCCCCCGACGGCGTGGACGCGGTGTTCGACCTGGCCGGGAAGGGCGCCCTGGAGGACTCCATCACCCTGCGGGGCGGTACCGAGCGCATCGTCACCATCGCCGACTTCGGTGCACGGCAGCTGGGCATCACCTTCTCCCAGGGGCCCCAGGAACGGTCGACCGCCCGCTTGGCCGCCCTGGCCCAGGACGCCGCGGCCGGCAAGCTCGTCACCACCGTCACCGCCTACCCGCTCGGCCGGGCGGCCGCGGCCCAGCAGGTCAGCGACGCCGGGCACGTGCGGGGCAAGCTCGTCCTGACCGTCGACTGAGCATGCCCTCCCACCGCCTCCCCACGACCACCCGCTGCCTTTACGGTGACCGGCCGGTCACCGCCCTATCGAAGGTCCCCCTCATGCTGGATTCCCTGTGGACACCGACCACTCTTGGCGGCATATCTCTGCCGCACCGCCTGGTCATGGCCCCCATGACCCGTGACCGCTCGACGCCGGAGGGCGTGCCGACCGAGCTGAACGCCGAGTACTACGCCCAGCGGGCGTCGCACGCGCTGATCATCACCGAGGGGACCCAGCCCTCGGCCGACGGTCAGGGCTACCTCCTGACCCCCGGCATCCACAACGACGCGCAGATCGCCGGGTGGCGCAAGGTCACTGACGCCGTGCACGCGGCCGGTGGCCGGGTCGTCATCCAGCTGATGCACACCGGACGCATCGCCCACCCCGACAACACTCCCCACGGGCGCCGGCCGGTCGCCCCGTCGGCGATCCGCCCCCAGGGCGTGATGTTCACCGCGTCCGGGCCCCAGGAGATGCCCGAGCCCCGTGCCCTGTCGACGCAGGAGGTCGCGGCAACGGTCGAGGACTTCCGGCGCGCGGCTGCGGCTGCCGTCGCGGCGGGCGCGGACGGTGTGGAGATCCACGGCGCCAACGGCTACCTGGTGCACCAGTTCCTGGCCGACAACACCAATCAGCGCACCGATGGCTACGGCGGCTCGATCGAGGGCCGCATCCGCTTCGCCGTCGAGGTCGCCGCCGCGGTGGCCGACGAGATCGGCCCGGAGCGCACCGGTATCCGTATTTCCCCCGCGAACTCCTACAACGACATCGCCGAGTCCGACACCGCCGAGCTGTATCCGGCGGTCCTTAACGCCCTGCGTCCGCTGGGTCTGGCCTACCTCCACGTGATGCACGCCGGCGACGAGGCCCTCCTTGACGCCCTGCGCGCGCAGTGGCCGACCACGCTGATCCTCAACCGGGGCGGCACCGGCCTGCCCGCCCGCGCGAAGGACATCGACAACGGCACGGCCGACCTCGTCTCCGTCGGCGCCCTCGCGCTCGCCAACCCGGACCTGGTCGAGCGGCTCCGCTCCGGCGCGGAGCTGAACACCCCCGATGCGGCGACCTTCTACGGCGGCACAGCGGCGGGCTACACCGACTACCCCACCCACACCAGCTGAGGAACCGAACCATGCTCACCCCCGAACCCCGCATCCCCACGACGGCCGCCGCAGGACCGATGAGTTACGCGATCTTCCAACTCGCCCGCGCACACCGCGCCTACGCCGCCACCCTGCTGCGCGAGATGGACCTGCATCCCGGACAGGAACTGCTGCTGATGCACCTTCTTGACCGGGACGGCCAGTCCCAGTCCGAGCTGCTCGAATGCCTCGGCGTGGACCACTCCACCATCTCCAAGGCGCTCCGCCGCATGCAGGACGCCGGCCTGGTCGTCCGCGAGCCGGCCGCACATGACCGGCGCGTCATGGTGGTCCACCTCACCGACAAGGGCCGGGCCATGCGCGAGCCCATCGCGGCCCTGTGGCAGGCCCTGGAGGAGACCTCCGCCCGGAATCTGTCGGAGCAGCAGGCGGAGTCCTTCGTCGAGACCGCGTACGCCATCACCGAGGCGATCAGCAGCCGCGCGCTGCCGGAAGAAGAGTCCGGGTGACTCCCCGGTGTGCACCCCACGCGGACCGGGGTGCACACCGTCCCGCATGCGGCGCGGCCACCGCCAGGTCGCCGCCGCCCACCAAGCCCCTCGCTGATGACCTGACGGAAAGTGAGACCCTCATGCCTGCCACCGACTCAACCGCCCTCCCGGTCCTCGTCGTCGGGGCGACCGGCTCCCTGGGGAGCAAGGTCGTCGACGAACTCCTGGGGCGCGGCAAGAACGTCCGCGCCCTGGTGAGGCCGGCCAGCGACGCCGGCCGGCTCGAAAGCCGGGGCGTTCAGATCGCCCGCGGCGACATGCTCGACGTCGACTCGCTCGTGGCCGCGATGCACGGCGCCGACGCCGTCATCACCACCGCCGCCGGCTACACCCGCGGCGGCAAGAACGCCAACGACATCGACACCATCGGCAACGCCAACCTCGCCGAGGCCGCCCACCGCACCGGCATCCGGCGGTTCGTCCTGACCAGCATCCTCACCAGCGACCAGACGCCCCAAGTCCCGCACTTCTGGCACAAGAAGCTCGCCGAGGACAAGCTCGAACAGCTCGGCGTCCCGTTCGTCGCCCTGCGCCCGGGCGCGTTCCTCGACCAGGTCGCGAGCATGGCGGGCGACCCGCTCGACAAGGGCCGCATGGTGTGGGTCGGCAAGGCCACCGTCCCACTGACCTTCGTCCACACCTCCGATCTCGCGGCGTACCTGGCAGCCGCGGTCGACGCCGACGCCGAGGCCGGTGAGCGGATCGACATCGGCTGGGACCGTCCGGTCAGCATGCGAGAAGTCGCTGACGCGATGGGCGGCCGGGCCGGAAAGAAGATCAAGGTGTGGGCCGTCCCGTCCGCCGTCGCCCGCGCCGCAGGAGCTGTCGCCGGCCGGTTCATGCCGCTGATCGCGGACATGGCGGCGATGTTCCGGTGGTTCGAGACCGGACGCTACGTCGCCGACCCCAGCCGCCAGGAGCAGCTGTTCGGCCCCGTCCCTACGGCCGAGGAAACCCTCGCCCGATACACCGACGAGCTGCGCACCGCACAGCGCCGGTGACAGGCCCCACGTCTGCCGGACCGAACGGGTGATGGGGCGGGCGCTCAGCGCTTCCCTGGCCGGGATGAGGGGCCCAGTGAAGTCTTGCGGGAGCGGGGCTCACCTGGTGTCCCCCATTGACCACCAGATGTCCGCAACTGACGGAGCGATTCGTCGGATATTGGCAGAAGATCGAGAGGTGCTGCTCGACGACTGAGAAACACACCCATCCGCGCCAGTCGGAGCCGGGTGGCGGCGGCTGGCGGCGGCTCATACGAAACGGAGACTTTATGAGCGTCAACAAGGAAGAAATCAGCAAGACCATCATCGAGCTGGAGAAGTCCTTCAACGAGCGGTGGAGCGTCGGCGACAACCGCGGCTACCTTGACGGGTTCGCCGAGGAGGTCAGCTATTTCGACCCGATCCTCGAGAACATCGTGGTCGGCCGGGACAAGGTCATCGCGTGGATCGACTCCATCTACTCCAACCCGCACATCGTGCGCAGCGACTACCTCAACCCGCAGGTTCACGTCAGCGACAGCGGTGACTTCGCTGTCCTGGCGTACAACCTGAAGACCTTCGTGCTCGACGAGAACGGCGAGGAGAAGCAGCTGCGCGCATGGAACGCCACCCACGGCTACCGCCTCATCGACAACCAGTGGCGCATCGCGCACTCCAACTGGGCGTTCTCCCAGACCGTCACGGAAAAGATCGCTTCCTGACCGGGAGAACCCGAAGCAAAGCCCGGGTACCAGCGTGCTCAATGGGAGGGTCGAGCAGTGGCCAAGACCGTCAGGGAGGCAGCCGGCCCGGCCCCGCTCCGGACTCGGTCAAGGCCGTGGGAATGCGGGCTTGTGCCGCGCCCGCCTCACCTGCCGGTTCTTTCGTCGCGGGCCGCGAAGGCGGCCGGGGTGAGACCGGTGTGGCCACGGAAGAAGCGGCCGAAGTTCGCGGGATCGGTGAACCCGAGATGGACGGCCACAGCCCGGGCGTCCCAACCGCCATCTCCCAGCAGTCGCCGGGCTTCGAGCAGCCGCCGCTCGTCGATGACCTCACGTACCCCCTTGCCGGTGGCGTCCCGGGCCGCGCGGCTGAGGGTACGAACCGAACAGCCGAGCAGCCCGGCGTAGTCCGCAGCCCGGTGCAGTTCCCGGAAGTGCAGCTCCAGGGCGTCCACGAACCGTGCGTACGTGACCCTGCGGCCCGTGCCGCCCTCCAACGCGCCGGTGGTGGTGACGTCCGGGGAATTGGCGAGGCGCAGCAGCAGCGATTCGAGCAGGCTGCGCCGCAGCGCGTGGTGGACATCGAGCCGGCGGCGCCCCAGCGCACGGTGCTCGTCCAGGAGCTGGAGCGCCGTCTGCCTCAGCCAGGCCGCGTCATCGGGGTACGGGCTGAGGACGGCAGGGGCCTCGTGCGCGGTGAGCGGGGCCAGCAGACGGGCGGCATCCGACGTCAGCACGTCCGGCGCGAACAGGATGAACAGGCCGCGGGCGGCGCCCGGTGGATGCCAGCACTGCGCGTGCCCGGGACGCACCCACAGCCACTGGCCGCAGGCAACGGTCCGCGTGACGTGGTCGACATCGTGGAGCAGCTCACCCTCGGTGACGAGGATCAGGTAGTGGAAAGTGGCGCGGCCCGGGCGGGGCGGATTCCACGGCCAGTCGTCGTGCTCGGCGAAGAAGTCCTCGACGGTGCTCACCTCGAGGCCGTACGGAGTGCCGACCGGGGGCTGGAAACCGTACAGCGGAACCGCGGCCTGGGCCTGGCCGCGTCCTCCGGCAGAACGCCTGGGGTGTCGCTTGTCGACCATCACGTGTCCGCAGCCTACTGCCCGCTTTGCCCGCTTCAGGGGAAGGGTGGGGCGTGCCGTCCGCGTCCGTGAACGTGGCCGACGCCGCGGCCCGCCACCACCTGAGAAAGGAAACACTCATGAATGGATCGACCCTGCAGACGTTCGCCGCCGAGTGTGCGGAGGGACTTCCCGGAGCCCAGCTGGAGCATCCCTTCGGCCCGGACTGGGAGGTCTTCAAGGTACGAGGCAAGGTGTTCATGCTGATGACCGAGGTTCCCGGGCGCCCCGTCGTGATCCTCAAGGCGGACCCCGGCGAAGCCCACGCTCTCCGGGAGAACAACAGCCACATCACCCCCGGCTACCACATGAACAAGAAGCACTGGATCACTCTGGAGGGCGGGACCGGCGTCGACAAGACGCTCGCCAGGGAACTCGTCACCGACTCCTACCTGCTCGTCGTCACCCACCTGCCCAAGGCCCAGCAGCCCGTCGACCCGCACACCTACGGCACCAGCACGCAGGCGGCCCGGTGAGCGCGGCCGGAGACCGCCTCCAGGACACCGCCCGTGAAGCGGCCCTCGCCCTCCCCGACGTCAGCCACGGCCGCCCCTTCACCCCCGGACTCGACGTGTACAAGGTCGCGGGCAAGATGTTCCTGATCGTCACCGACGACCCGGACGAACAGATCATCACGGTCAAGTGCGAGCCCGAGCACGCGCGGGCACTGGAGCGCGGCTACGCCTCGATCACCCCGGGCCGCTATCTCGACAAGAGGCACTGGATCTCGCTGGGGCCTGGGCGGGGCATCACGCAGCGGCTGATCAACGATGCGGTCGAGCACTCCTACGACCTGGTCGTCGACGGTCTGCCCCAGAGCAAGCGCCCGCCGCGAGCCCCTGGCCCGGACGCGGCCGCCAGGTGAACGCTGGCCGCGCCCCCTCGAACACTGGCTGGCCTCAGGCCGGCCAGGCAGTGCTGGGAGCCGGGCGAGCCGCTGGCCCCGGGGCAGGTCGGGCGACTGGTGGGCAAGGCGGTCAAGGATTTCGAGGCCCAGTTCTGCCGCAGCAGGGTGGAGAGGCTCTCGCACGCGACCCGCACGCGACCCGCTCGCGTCTGGAGGACCTGGTCGCCGGCAGCGAGGACGGGCGGCCGAGGAAGCGGACGGTGAGGGCACGGTGGCGGGCGGCGGAGCTGCTCGGATGATCGGCGCAGTCCGATACCTGTGGCGGCTTCGCCGTCCGCGCGGGTGCCGGTGGGCTTGGTGGTGTCTTGGCCGTGTTTTGTCCAGGGGGCGGGCAGGATCGGTGCGTGCGCCGGAAGCCGCTGGATACCCGGCCGCCGTTCTTGGCAGGCATGTGAAGGAGAGCCGATGCGCGACGGAAGTGTTCTGTCAGGTGTTCCGCTGGGGTATGGACTCGACACTCACTCCTGTGCCGGGCCCGTACCCGCCCCTGAAGGTGCCCCGGTGGTGAAGGGGCAGGAGCTTGGGCAGTCCGAGATCCCCTGGGCGTGGTCGGTCAGCCCTGACCTCGCCCGAGCAGCCCCTCGCCATCTGGCGTGGATGCGTGAGACGGGTCTGATCGTCGATGCGGCGCCGGCGCCGGGCCAGTACCAGTCGGACCGGTATGTGCGCTGTGACGTCGCACGGTTGACGGCCATGGGCTGGCCGATGGCCACCGGAGTGGACCTGGACCTCGTGTCCGACTGGATGGGCTGGATTCTGGTCTTCGACGACATGTTCGACGGCCCGTTGGGCCGGGATCCCGCGCGGTGCCGCACCGTCGTTGAACGCATGATCTCGATCCTTCACCGCGGTGCGGACCCGGCCACCGAGCCGCTGTCACCAGTGGAACGGGGCTTTGCCGATCTGTGGGAACGCAGTACGGCGGGCATGTCGGTGCAGTGGCGGGCGCGTGCAGCCCAGAACTACGAGAGCTACTTCATCAGCTACGTCCACGAGGCCGTCGGCCGGGAGCGGGGACGAATCCCGGGGCTGGAGGAGTTCCTCCTGATCCGTCGCTCATCGGTTGCGCTGGATATCGTCTTCGACCTGCTGGAGCGGGTCGCTGGATTCGAGGTCCCTCTCGTCGCGCTGCGCAGCCCCGAACTGAGAACGGCCCGGCAGCTGGGCGCCGACCTTCCCTGGCTCACCAACGATTTCGCGTCCTTGGAGAAGGAGGAAGCCAGCGGCGACAACTGCAACCTGTTCATCGTCCTGCGCCATGAGTTCGGGCACTCCGACGCCGACGCCCTGGACAGCCGCAACGACATGCTCGAGCGCTGGGTGCGCCGATTCGACCAGATCGAAGCGGGAATCGGAGACCTCTGCGCTCGCCTGCGCCTCACCGCCCAGGAGGCCGCCGCGGTCGATTCCTATCTCGAAGGGATCCGCCTGTACGTGGCGGGGTACTGCCAGTGGGAGCGCGGAGCCTGGCGCTACAGCACCGACTTCGCCCGCACCCAGCACGGCCCCGGAGCAGCACCTCAGGCGATCCCGGAAGCGGAGGCCCTTGGACAAGCCGGGCTCCGCTGACCGAGTGGCATCACCCGTCTTCCAGTGGCGTCTTTTGAACCTATCGCTGCGGACAAGCTGCTGATCATGGCTGCGTGAATGGGCCAACGGCCCCGGCCGTTTGGACGGTGAGACTGGGCGGTCAGCGTGACAGCGGTCCCACTCGGGTCCCGGCGCCCTTGATGCTCGTCAGTTCGTCAGAGTGGTCCAGCCAGGGCTCGCCCCGGGTGAGCCGTGGGCGGCCGGCCCCAGGCCCCGGCGGTGGCGTGCCGTAGAGGCGGTGCCGGAGTCGGTCGCCGCTTGCTCCCCGGGGCCGGGTCGGCCGAAGGCGAACTCGACGCCGTGCATGAGTAGCCGGCCGGTGGTCGAGCTGCAGGACCGGGGCATCACCCGGTCTCAGCGAAGGCGGCCGAGAATCTGGACGGGCAAGCTGGCCCGCACGTGGCGACGCACGGCGTACCCGACCGCCACTGGCCGGCGCTGTCAACTCATCAACCATGCGGCGGAGTCGGGCAGCGATGGCTGCGGCTACATCCGCGCCGGTTCCAGCCGTACGGCGAACAAGATCGCGGTCCAAGAGGTCCGGCCGGTCTTCCGGGCGGCTACGACCGAGTACAGCCGGCCCGGAATCATCCGCTGCTCGTCCGTGCCACGGCCGGGTGGCAGAACGAGTGATCCACATGCGTCTACTGAGCGTAGACGCATGGCTACGGTAAGTAATCAGATGGCTACATGCGGATACCGCTGTGTAGAAACATCCCAGAAGAGGACCAGCCCCATGCGACGACTGACCCGAGGCACCGTCACCGCCCTGGCCATGCCTGCCCTCCTCATCGCTGTAACAGCCGCCACCGCCGCTCCACTGCTCCATCTCGACGGCACCGTCGACTTCTGCCTCACCGCCGACGCCGCGCGCAACCTGAACAGCGAAGGCATCACCATGCAGCCCGCAGGCGACGCCAAGAGCGACCCCGACCGGCCGAACTGCGTAATCCTCCCCTTCACGGGAGCGACACTCGCCACGGACCTGTCAGGAGGAGGCGCGGACCTGGAGGGCGGCATCGCCTTCACCCGGCAGTCGAGCGACCTGAAGCTCACCAACATCCACATCGATATCACCCACGCCACCATCACCGCCGACAGCTCCAGCCGGCACGCCTCCCGCTCCGCCGTCCCCGTGCTGGCCTACACCGATGGCGCGGACCATACGTCCATCACCCCGACCGGCGCCCGCGCAACGGACGTTCCCCTGCTCCTCACTCCAACAGGCCAGTCCATCTTCACCAGCGCATTCGGCACCTATCCCGGCCCGGCCCCCCTCTTCAACGCCTCGAGCGAAAGCCACCTCGCCACCAGCCTTCCCCACCTGCCCTGAGCGGTCACACGCGAGGCCCGGGCGCAACAGCATCGACTGGGACCTCATCGAGCCCCACTTCAAGGACCCCATGCGCGTCGCGCTGCCGGTGCGGGACAGCAAGACCTCCTTCGGCCTGTGTGAACAAGGTCCTGGCCTGCCCCGAGTGGCCAGGGCCTTCGCGTTGTGGGGCGGCGTTCCGTACACCGGAGGGGCCGGTGGTTGCTGATGGGGCTGCCGGACCGGGGGCCCAACCACGGTGTGCCGGTCCGGCAGCCCGGGAGCGCGACGCCGACGGGCGTCGGCCGGCTCCTGGGGGTGCGGTGCGGGTGGCGGTGAGGGGCTTGCACCCGCACCGCGCGGTCAGCGCCCGGGCCACGGATAGCGGCGGGTGAGGATCGTCCACTCCTCATCCGCACGCCCGGGGACCAGACGGCCGTCCGTCTCCCATTGCCGGGCGAGCGCGGTGCAGATCGGTTCCAGCTCGGGGCGGGGAACCGTTTCGCTTGTGCTGCGCTGGACGCCGATGACGGGCGTGAGCCGCATCGGAGTGGTCACGCCCGGCTCAACGGCGTCTGTGCCGTCCGGGTTACCCACGGGCCCGGCGTACTTCGCGGAGGGCGGCGCGGGCCTGGCCGGCGGTGAGGAGCAGGGCGAACTCGCTGAGCGCCACGGCCATGACCGCCTCGGGGGTAGCCTGCTGGCCCTCGGGTGCGCGGCGGACGGCGAGCTGGGCGGCGCCGCGGGCCAGAACCCGCTCGCGCTCCGCCTCCTCGAGGGTGTCGTCGCTGAGGGCGGCCAAGACCTGCCGCCACAACGTCACCGCCCGCCCCCGTCCTGGGGTGCGGGCGCCCCGCCGTCCGCTTCTCGTGCTCGGCCCAGGGCCCGGTAGACACTCGCCAGGCTGGGGTTCTGCCCTTTGCGGCGGCCGGTGGGGATGATCAGGTCGGGCTGGATCCGCCCGACGGACTCGCCGAGGGCCTTGCGCCACCGCACGGTGTGCAGGGAGTGTGACCGAGATACCCGCCAAGGGGGCAATGACCGGATGGGGGAGCGCACTACCGGCGCGCTCTGTCTGTCGACCTGTCGACACGACCATTCGCGAGCTCATCCCATGTCCATCTTCCGGGCCCACCCTGATAGTGGTCACCCCATCGAGCGATCGACAGAGAAGACGGTGCGTTCGGATACTCCCTGCATGGGCAACCTCTCGATTCCGGGCGCAACGCTGTTGTCCGGGGCAACCTTCCGGCTGGCCCCGCTTCCGTGCCGCGCCAGGGCCCGGATTCACTCCGAGTACCCAGCGATCTACGAACGCAACGCCGCATGGGTACGCCGTCACATCCCCGAATCCCGACGGCAGTTCTCCGACCGGTTCCCGATGTTCGACGCCCTGAGCTACCTCGATGCCATCGCCGACCGGGTCTACCAGTCGTCGTGCATCACATCGCTCACGTTCGCCTGCGACGACTTGGCCCTGGTTGAGCACGCCCTGTTCGGAGATCTGGGACGTGACGACGGACACGGGTGGGTGGCGGCCTTCACTTCTGCGTTCGGCACCGTCGAAGCCCAGATGCCGCCGAAGCTGTGGAAGCAGTTCCACAGCGCCTGGCGCGACTGGTACACCGCCACCTGCGAGGAAAACGCTCTTCGCAGAGCGCGCCAGATCCCGGACCTGGACACCTATCTGCCGCTGCGCCGGCGCTCTGTAGCGCTTGACGGCTACCTGCTGTATCTGGAGTACGCCCTCGGCCTGACCACGTTGACGGACCTGCGTGAGACTGATCCTGATCTGGACGCAGTGCGACGGCATGCCGTCGACCACTGCATGCTGACCAACGACCTCTACTCCTTCCGCAAGGAGGCATCCGGCGGAGAGCACGCCAATGCGGTCTCGATCCTGATCGCGCAGGACCGCACCGGCAGTCTGCAGACTGCGATGGACACGCTCACCGCTATGATCGCGCACGCGGGGCAGGCCCTCGGCGAAGCAAGCGACGCCTTGCAGGAGCGATACGCCGGATGCACCGAGGTTCAGCGGTACGTGAACGGGTTGTGGGACTTCGTGGCTGCGAACCTGTTCTGGTCGCTCGACTCGCCGCGCTACAGCGGGGCCGGCTCCGCTTGGAACGGGCTCCGCGCCGCGCAGATGGTGATGGCACAGGGCCGAACTGTCACGATCGAGTCGGCGTGATCTCAAGCCTGCCTGATCAGCGATAACACCCCGCCACTATTCAGGCTGGCGGTTGGAGTGGGCATTTGCCCCCATGGCTTTGTCAGTGACCAGTGACCAGTGACTCCAGCCGAAGGTCGGTTCTGTCTCCGTTCGGGGGCCGCCAAAACGATGGTGTGAAGGTGAGAAGCGACTCCAAGCCGAGTGCCAGTTACCCATCGCGTTGACTGGCTGGGTCTCGACGGGGGTGCGTGGTCGGTACGCGGCGCCAGGTCTCGACCGTGCCGGAAGTTCGGAGCGGGCGTGCGGGCCGGGTGTGGTACCACCTGCCGTACGGGTGTTTCTGCCGGCGGACTGACGCGCGATGCGCAGAAACCGTTCTCCCCATGGGCTGGACGGAGATACCCACCGGGCCGGTGCGTGCGAGGGGCGGTACGTGCTCCCAGGGCCACTACCGGGGTTTTGCGGGGTGCTGGTTCAGTGCTGTGTCCGCTATGGCCGATCCGTTCCCAGGGAGTCTCCTCATGCTCGAAGCCCACCGTACGAAGCTGCGCGGCGCTGTGATCGGTGCCTGCACCGCGGCGCTGGTCGCCGGCGCCGGTCTGCTCACCCTTCCCGCCCAGGCCCACAGCCAGCAGGAGCAGGCCGTACCCGCCGCAGGCACGCTGATGACCTCGCGGGCAGAGCAGCAGGTCGCCAGCTTCTTTCAGGAGTACCAGGACGCCGTTAAGGGGCAGCACAGCGAGGGCAGTTCCCCTGCCGAAGTCCGCCAGGCATTCCTCACCACCGAACTCGACGACGCCCTCACCGCCTGGGGCTCCGAGCACCAGGCGGACCCGGTCTTCCGCGCGCAGAACCTCCCCGCGACCTGGTCGACGACGGACACCGACAGCACCGACACCCACACCAAGATCATCGTCACCGAGAACTGGGAAGACGGCACCAGCACCGGCGTCTGGTACCAGGTCCGGCTGTCCGACCTGAAAATCGACAGTCTCACCGACCCCACCGCCTAAACCACGGGCCCGCACTGCGCACCCGGACGCCGCGCCGGTCGCCCCCGGCGCCGGAGCGGCCTCACGAGCGCGGAAGGCGGACGCCGTACAGGTCAGGTGAGTACCCGCTGTCAGCGAGTGCGGAGCTGGCATTTCGTCAGCACACCGCAGGTGCATCGTCGGCAGCCGGGGCCGGGACGCAAGGTCAACTGGCGTCAGCCGGCCTCGGCGTGGGCCCGGATGGTGGCCGGGCGGTAGGAGCCGCTGTCACTCGACCATGTTCCCGCCGCACCACCAGCGGAGCCAAAACCCACTGACACGACGTTCAGGACAGGCAAGGTGGAGTCAGAACTGACCTTCCGATGGAGTCACTGGTAACCGACACAACCACCCCGGGGGTGAGTAGTTGGCGTATAGGGAATCCCGCTCAGATTGATCGTGGTCGGTTAGCGATACAAGACCGCCGTGCGGAAGTGGCCACGCACGGCGTGGGGACGGCAAGGCCGACACGGCCCGTGACAACGTAGATGCCTGATCCGCGCCACCGACCCGAGGAACTGCCCCGTGAACCATCGATCCGCCGGCACCGTGGCCGCTGTCCTCCTTACTGCGGCCACGGCAGCCCTGCTCCCCGTCACGCATGCGGCAGCCGAGGACCAACTCCGCTGCGGGGACTACCCCGGCAATTTCTACTACCTGCGCGCCACCGACGGATCGGGATTTCTCATCGGAACACCGGAGGAAGACGCCCTCTACCACTGCGCCACAGCCGGAGGCATCCCCGAGATCAAGAAATATTGCACCGAAGGCCGGCTCAACGACAAGAAGGGCCAGGACTTCTGTCAGGACTGAACCCGACTGCGTGAGCTGCCGGGCCGGCACGGCAGGAACGAGGAGCCTGACGTCGGCCGGTCCGGCGAGGGTGGGCGCAGTCAGCGTGTGCTGTCTCAACTACCTCCGGGTATGCCCGGTTCTTCTCGTGCTCGGCCAGGGCCCGGTAGATGCTGGAAAGGCTGGGACTGTGTCCTTTGCGGCGGCCGGTGGAGATGAGGAGGTCGGGCTGGATGTCTTCGACGGTCTCGCCGTTCGCGCGGCGCCGGAGCACGGTGTGGTGCATGTCGTCGGTGATGACCGGAGGCCGGCCGCCGTGATTGCCCTTGCGTGCCGCGGCGTCCAGCCCTTCGAGGGTGGACTCCCGGATGTTCGCGCGCTCCGTCTCGGCCATCGCGGCGAAGAACCCGAACAGCAGACGTCCCGGCCCGCTGGGGTCGTACATCCCCTGAAGGGGACCGGCGAGCATCTCCAGGACCAGGCCGTGGGTGGATAGGTGGTCGGCCAGGGCCGTCAGCTCCGCGGCGTCGCGCCCGAGCCGCTTCATCTCGTTCACCGTGAAGATCACCCGGCAGTGCGGGGCGTGCGCCTTGATCTCGCGGGCCGCGGCGAGCGCTGCCTCGAACTGCGGGCGGACCCGTACCGGGTGCTGATCTTCTCGGCGAAGATCTTGTCCCGGGGGATGCCGTGTCCGGCGAGCGCGTCGAGCTGTGATGGGAGTTCCTGGGTGAGGCTGGAGCACCTCGCGTACCCGATGCGGATGTCCGCACTCGGGGTGTCCGGATCGACGGGCGCGGGCACGGGAGTACCGGGCCGCCACGGCTGCCCGGGGCGGCGGTCGGCGGGGGTGGGCACGCGCAGGAGTTTCGTGAGCCTGGGCACCTTCGTGAAGCGGCCTGTGTGATAGGTCCCGGCGACCGCGCCGGAGCGCGAGCGGCAGGGCGAGCCTGGCGCGGCGTCACAGCGCGGGCAGGGGTGGCGCTCGATGTCGTCCGCTTCGGACGCGAGTGCGGGTTGATGGTCCGTCATGACCCTGAGTACCGTCACAAACAATTCCCAGAACATGTCTGGTCCCACTTTTGAGTGAGAACGAGTTATGACAGTGAATCCCCGCTTCGGACCGTTCCCGTCGACCGTTCTTGATCTTGCTCCGGGAGAGGGTCGTTTGTGAGAGACGCGTAACGTCGCTGCGGAACCCGCCAACTCCTCCACGCGCCTTGGACGCGACGCCATGGGTCTGCTCGCTTACTTGTGGCCCCGGAGGAAGGCCGGGATGTCGGCTCGGGTCGGGTAGTCAGGCAGCGGTGCGGGCTTGTCTTGGAGGAACGCGGTGATGGCGGCGGCTGCTCGTTGGTCGTTGTCACCCAGGCCGTTCCACACGTGGTGACCGACTCCGGGCATGTACTGGGTGCGCCGGATGGCGGGGCGGGGTTGTCCGCGAAGTCCAAGCCGCTATTCAGGCCAGCGCGGACGAAATAGCCGGTCGCCCCGTCGATCTCACCGTGCCGCCGGGCAGCTCGAGGCCCGCGATCGAGGAAGCGGCGGCGGAACTGGGACTCAGTAAAACGAAGACCAAGCGTATCGTTCAGCGCATGGTGGACATGATGAACACCCAGCGCGACGAAGAATGGCTTATCAAGGGTATTGTGCCGAGTGATTACATCACCGGACCGTAATGAGACAGGGCAGTGGCATGACCCAGTTCGAAGATCTCCTCGGAACCGACTTCGAGGGAAATCGCACCGACGACGTCGATGACGTGATCTACGGAAGCTACGATCACGCCAGTCATCGCGACCGTGTGCCCGGCCTCGTGGCTTTGCTCGGAGATGCGTCGGCTTCTGATCGCGAAAGATATCTCGCCTGCCTGGCTCTTGTGTCCTGGGGTGAGCCTGCGGGGTACGAGGCGGTCCGGCAGGCGACCCTGGAGCCGAGAGCTGTTCCTTGGTATGACCTGGTGATGGATCGCAAGTTCTCGGTGGACAGTAGTTACGGACAATTCTCGGAGGCTGCGGCGGACAGTCGGGAGCTCGCCGGGGAAAAGAATTCTTCAGATCTCCGCGTGGAAACCTTTCGGTCGCTCATTCGGATCGCGGACGGTGAATACTTCGAGGAGAAGCTGGGCGACTACCTGGAAGAAGTGGTGGTGCGCGCATGCCTTCCCGACATCCACGAAGTGGTCATTCGCGGCCTCGGTTCCATCGAATCGGGTGCCCGTTTCCGGTTCGATCTGGCGACCCAGCTCGTCGACCTGGCCAACTCGGTCGTTCCCGTCGATGAAGAACTGGCCGTGGGACTGGTCAGGAGGATCCTCCAGGCCGTACCCGCCGACCGGACGATGGCCCATGCGGTCACCGCGGTACGCCGGGCGAAGGGACCGGCGGGACAGGCGCTGGCGGAGTACTTGTCCACCGCCGGCAACGCACACGTACGGTCGCTGCTGTTTGACGTGGCATAAATATGCCGATCCGATCGGATGGGGCACCCCTGGGTGTTCGACCTCGGCGACGACGCGCGCGGCAGCCGGCAGGGGCGCCGGAGGGCCCGGGTGCGTGCTTGACCAGCCTGGGGCAGGACCAGACCTTCCGGGGCTGATGCGGCAAGAACTGAATGCGGAGACCTGGGCGGACGCGTTCGACTAGTACGCGTCGAGCTATTCCTTCGTCACCGTCGGACCCCGCCTCCACATGGAGTGGTGGTTCGACTTCGCCTCGATCGTCCGCCTCGAGGCCCACGACCCGCGCGGGTGGCGGTCGGTCGACCTGGACGAGGAGGAGTTCGACCTTCGGGTGCATTCGATGTACCCGTTGCTGCAGCCCCCCCCGCCACCGCCGAAGAGGCCGAAGGGTTCCAGGGATGGGTGAAGGAGCTTCCCCGATGAGGTTGTCTCACGTGGACAGGTCTCTGAGCTCCTTGCAGCAGGTCGGGGTGGTGACCATGGCTGACCACGGCTCCGCCAGTCGTTGCGGACCGCGTACGGGATCTTGAGACCATGAGCAGCCCATGGCAGGCTCGTGCCGCATGATCGATGATTTCGCGAAAGACAACCTGCACAAGAGACTGCGGCGGGACCGTGAGGCGCTGCTCTGGAAGCTCGACGGCTTGTCCGAATACGATGCGCGCCGGCCTCTGACGGCGACCGGGACCAACCTCCTCGGCCTGGTCAAACACGTGGCCACGGTCGAGGCCAGGTACTTCGGTGAGGTCTTCGACCGCCCTTCTCCGGAGCCGCTTTGCCGGTGGCAGGACTCCGACGGCAGCGATCAATGGGCGGCCGAGAACGAGACGCGTGGTCAGATCGTCGGGTTCTACCGGCGCACGTGGGAACACTCGGACGCGACAATTAACGAGCTTGCCCTCGACGCCCCCGGCCACGTGCCCTGGTGGCCGGAGCCTTATGCCGACACGAACCTGTTCGCCATCATGGTCCATGTCCTCGGCGAGACCATCCGGCATGCCGGGCACGCCGACATCCTGCGCGAGGGCGTAGACGGCCGGACCGGGATGCGCGCCGAACACGAGCAGCCGATCGACAAGGAAGCCCGCGCAGCCTACTTCGCGAAGATCGAGCAAGCCGCCGGGATGGCCACACCAACCACCGCGTAGGGGCTCCACGACATGACGTGATGTTCGAACGGCATGATGCCGGTCGTGAGTGCTGATCTGTCGAAGCGTCTATTTCCTGATGAGCTCTGGTAGTTGGTTGCCCCGTTATTGCCGTCGTTCGTCGTTCGCCGCTCGACCGCAAGACCGCGCCGTGTGACGAACGGGCCGTGTTCACGGCAGTGGTCTACGTGCTGACCAGCGGCTGTGCCTGGCGGCATCTGCCGCCGACGTTCGGCACGTCCTCCGCCACCGCGCATCGGCGCTTCACGGTATGGACCGAGGTCGGGCCTGTGGCGTCGGCTGCATCGGGCGGTGCTGGACGAACTCGGGGTCCGGGGCGAGGTGGACTGGACCTCGGCGATCGTCGACGCGGCCTCCGTTCGCGCCAAAAGGGGGGATCGCTGACGGGGCCGAACCCGGTCGATCGTGGCAAGAAGGGCAGCAAGCTGCACGTCTTGTCCGATGCCCAGGGCATCCCGCTCGCCGTCGCCGTGTCGGGGGTGAACATGCACGACAGCCTCGCCCCGGCCGTCCAGTCCTGCCGGGGACCCCGGCGGCGCCGGCCTGTCAAACTCCGCGCGGACAAGGCGTACTTCTCCGCCGAACACCTCATCTGGCTGCGCGAGCGTAGGCTCGTCGCGCGCATCGCGCGGCCAGGCATCGAGTCCGGCGAACGCCTCGGCCGGCACCGCTGGAAGATCGAACGGTCGATCGCTTGGCTCTTCGGCTACCGCTGCCTGACCATCCGATACGAACGAAAGGGCTCGCGCTTCCTCGCCTTCCTCGGCTTGGCCGCTGCCCTGACCTGCTACAAGAAGCTCGCGAAACTTGCCACGTGAGACACCCTCTTAGAGGTCGTTTTCACCTGGACTGCCCGCTTATCAACAGATTCTCGGAGTGTCGGGCTGCGGTGCAGGTGAGGTTGCAGAGGCGGTCGATGCCTGC
>NZ_JBHVYI010000025.1:55057-98235 GCF_042880975.1 Streptomyces sp. NPDC058289 | reverse complement strand
CTTTCTGGGGCGCGGGCGTGTCCCCCCCGCCCGCCGTCCTTATTGGGCGGCCCCCTTATTGGGGTTGGGGCTGCACCGCCGCTGGGGCGGTCCAGCCCCTCCCAGGGCGTGGTCGGGCTATGCCCAGAGTTGGCCCTGGAGGACTTCGATGGCTTCTTCCGTCGTGGCCGCCGTGTAGACCCCCGTCGACAGGTACTTCCAGCCGCCGTCGGCCACGACGAAGACGATGTCGGCCGACTCGCCCGCCGCCACCGCCTTGCGGCCGACGCCGATCGCCGCGTGCAGGGCCGCGCCCGTGGAGACGCCCGCGAAGATGCCCTCCTGCTGGAGGAGCTCCCGGGTGCGGGTGACCGCGTCCGCCGAGCCCACCGAGAAGCGGGTCGTCAGGACCGACGGGTCGTACAGCTCGGGGACGAAGCCCTCGTCGAGGTTGCGCAGCCCGTAGACGAGGTCGTCGTAGCGCGGTTCCGCCGCGACGATCTTGACGCCCGGGACGTGTTCGCGCAGGTAGCGGCCCACGCCCATGAGGGTTCCCGTGGTGCCCAGGCCCGCCACGAAGTGGGTGATCGAGGGGAGGTCCGCAAGGATCTCCGGGCCGGTCGTGGCGTAGTGGGCGCCCGCGTTGTCGGGGTTTCCGTACTGGTAGAGCATCACCCAGGAGGGGTTCTGCTCCGCCAGTTCCTTCGCGACGCGGACGGCCGTGTTCGAACCGCCCGCCGCCGGCGACGGGATGATCTCGGCTCCCCACATGGCCAGCAGGTCGCGCCGCTCCTGGGAGGTGTTCTCCGGCATGACGCACACGATGTTGTAGCCCTTGAGCTTCGCGGCCATGGCGAGGGAGATGCCCGTGTTGCCCGAGGTGGGCTCCAGGATCGTGCAGCCGGGGTACAGCCGGCCGTCCTTCTCGGCCTGCTCGACCATGTGGAGCGCGGGGCGGTCCTTGATCGAGCCGGTCGGGTTGCGGTCCTCGAGCTTCGCCCAGATGCGGACGTCGTCCGAGGGCGAGAGCCGGGGCAGGCGTACCAGCGGCGTGTTGCCGACCGCGGCCAGCGGGGAGTCGTAGCGCATTACTTCGATCCGCCGGCTACGGCCGGGAGGATGGTGACGTTGTCGCCGTCCTTGAGGGCGGTGGAGATGCCGTCGAGGAAGCGGACGTCTTCGTCGTTGAGGTAGACGTTGACGAAGCGGCGCAGCTCGCCGCCCTTGGCCTCGTCGATGATGCGCTCCTGGATGCCCTTGTGGCGGGTCTCCAGGTCGGAGAAGAGGTCGGCCAGGGTGGCGCCCTCACCGGTGACGGCCTTCTCGCCGTCGGTGTAGGTGCGGAGGATGGTGGGGATGCGGACCTCGATGGCCATGGCAGGCTCCAGTCAGGATGGTGAAGGGAAGGCGGGCGAAGCGAAGCGGAGCAGGCGCGAGCCGCGCGGCCCGCGAGGGGGCCTTCGCGGCTCAGGCGGCAGTACAGATGGCGCTGGCGAGGCGGCACAGGTCGACGTGCAGCCGCGCCACAAGCAGCAGCCTGCCGGGCGTCTCGATGCTCACGTCGTGGGAAACCATGCGGTCATGTTAACGATTCCCGGTCCCTGGTTTGGAGTGTGATTTCACATCGTGGACCGATATCGCTCACATGCTGAGAACTGGTCCCGCGCCGTGCCTCAGTAGGCCGCGACGACCTGCACTTCTTCCTCCGTGATCACGCCTTCGATGATCTTGTACGACCGGAACTGGAACTCCCCGAGGCCGTCCTTGTCCGCCGTGGAGACCAGCACGTAGTGCGCACCGGGCTCGTTCGCGTACGTCACGTCCGTGCGCGAGGGGTAGGCCTCGGTCGCGGTGTGCGAGTGGTAGACGATGACGGGCTCTTCGTCCCGGTCGTCCAGTTCGCGGTAGAGCTTCAGCAGGTCCTTCGAGTCGAACTCGTAGAACGTGGGCGACCGGGCCGCGTTCAGCATCGGCACGAAACGCTCCGGGCGGTCCGTGCCCGCCGGGCCGGCCACCACGCCGCAGGCCTCGTCGGGGTGGTCCTGCCGGGCGTGCGCGACGATCCGGTCGTACAGGTCCTGGGTGATGGTCAGCATGAGCGACAGGATAAGCAGACGGGCCCTCCCGTACCGAGGAGTGGTACGGGAGGGCCCGAATGGTGGACAGGGTCCTTACGGCGCCTTAGGAAGCCTTGGTGAAGGCGGCGCCGCGCGGGTCGCGGGACTTCATCACCAGGTAGGAGACGCCCAGCAGCAGACCCCACAGCGGGGCGCAGTAGAGCGAGACCCGGGCGTCCTTGTCGACGCCCATCATCACGATGACCATGCCGATGAAGGCCAGGGCGAAGTAGCTCGTGAACGGGGCGCCGGGGGCGCGGAACGGCGACGCGGGCAGGTCGCCGCGGTCGGAGGCGGCGCGGTAGCGGATCTGGCAGACCAGGATCATGATCCAGGCCCACATGCCGGAGATGGTGGCGAAGGAGACGACGTAGTCGAAGGCCTTGCCGGGGGCGACGTAGTTGATCCAGACGCCGACCAGCATCAGCGCCGCCGAGAAGGTGGTGCCGATCAGCGGGGTGCCGCTCTTGGTGAGCTTGGTGAAGAACTTCGGGCCCTGGCCGTTGAGGGCGAGGTCGCGCAGCATGCGGCCGGTGGAGTACATGCCCGAGTTGCAGGAGGACAGGGCCGCGGTCAGGACGACGAAGTTGACGATCGCGGCGCCGACGCCGAGGCCCATCTTCTCGAAGGCGGCGACGAAGGGGCTGACGCCGGGCTGGAACTCGTGCCACGGGACGACCGACAGGATCATGATCAGCGCGCCGACGTAGAAGACGGCGATGCGCCACGGCACGGTGTTGATGGCCTTGGGCAGGGTCTTCTCGGGGTCCTTGGACTCGCCGGCGGTGACGCCGACCAGCTCGACGGCGAGGAAGGCGAACATCACGATCTGCAGGGTCATCAGCGTGCCGCCGATGCCCTTGGGGAAGAAGCCGCCGTCGTTCCACAGGTTGGAGACGGTGGCGGTGTCCGCGGCGTCGGAGAAGCCGATGGTGAGGATGCCGGCGCAGATCAGGATCATGCCGACGATGGCGGTGACCTTGACCATCGAGAACCAGAACTCCAGCTCGCCGAAGAGCTTCACGGAGATCAGGTTGGCGCCGTAGAGGATGACCGTGAAGATCAGCGCGTACGCCCATTGCGGGAAGCTGTCATGGGTCCAGTACGACATGTACTGCGCCGCGGCGGTGACTTCGGTGATGCCGGTGACCACCCAGAAGAGCCAGTAGGTCCAGCCGGTCACGTACCCCCAGAAGGGGCCGAGGAACTCCCGGGCGTAGTCCGAGAAGGAGCCGGACACCGGGCGGTACATGAGCAGTTCGCCCAGGGCCCGCATGATGAAGAAGATGACCAGGCCCGCGATGGCGTAAGCCAGGATCAGGCTGGGGCCGGCCTTGGAGATGGCCTTGCCGGCGCCCAGGAAGAGGCCGGTGCCGATGGCGCCGCCGATCGCGATCATCTGGATCTGGCGGGCGCCGAGTGCGCGGTGGTAGCCGTCGCCCTCGGTTGTGTCGTGCTGCTGCTCGTCGACCTGTACGGAGGTCATGTCTTGGTGCGCCTTTCTCCACGCCGACCCGCGCCATGGCTGGCAGCGGATCGGGTCCTCGATCCCCCCGGATACGGATGGAGTTGCACCCGGCGGTCAGCCGGTTCAAGCAGGCCGCGGGGCATGGGTGGCGCCCCGTCGGCGGTCGTGAAGATTTATCACGTGCTTACGGGTGCAGGAGGGCGGAAAATGTGACGCAGGCCGCAAAAAAATCGGGGCAAAGGCCCTGAAACAGATCAGGTCACCACATCGTGGTGACCTGATCGTTATCCGGATTTGAGCGTCCGCTGAGCGAACGGCCGGCCTGCTTGAGGATCTTCAGAGGGTTCCGCGGAACACCCGCGGAACACCCTCAGAGGGAGTCGCTCAGCGTCTCGACGAGGGTCTCCTGGAGACCGCCGAGCCAGAGGTACGCCATCACCATCGGCTTGCGCGGATCGTCGTCCGGCAGCCGGAACAGCACCGCGCTCTCGTCGTCCTCCGTGATGTCGAGGCGGGCCGCGATGGTGAGCCGCAGGTCGTTCAGGGCGCCCAGCCAGCGCAGCCGCAGCTCCCCGTCGACCTCCAGGACGGCCGCCCCGTCGCCGGCCGGGCTGAGGGTGTCCAGGCTGCGTACGACGGCCAGCGCGTCCTCCCGCTTGCGGGAGCGCAGGTCGTTCTCGGTGAAGCGGCGGAATTCGGCCGAGTGGGCCCGCAGCTCCTCCGTGTCGGCACCGGGTCCCGTCTCCGGGCCGCCGTAGGCGTCGGGGAAGAGCCGCGCCAGGGCCGGGTCGGAGGGCGGCTCGGTCGGGCCGTCGGAGGCGGCGAAGAGCGCGGCCAGCGGGTCGGCGTCCGGCTCGGGCTCCGGCTCGCCGGGGCCGATGAGCTCCAGCAACTGCACGGCCAGGGAGCGCAGGATCGAAATCTCGATCTCGTCCAGCGCGATGGCGGCCCCGCCGGCCTTCAGGGGCTCGAACACGCCGCCCATCAGTTGCGGTCCTGGGACATGGTCGCCCAGAGGCCGTAGCCGTGCATGGCCTGCACGTCCCGTTCCATCTCCTCACGGCTGCCGCTGGAGACGACCGCCCGACCCTTGTGGTGGACGTCCATCATCAGCTTGTTCGCCTTGTCCTTGGAGTAGCCGAAGTACGCCTGGAACACGTACGTCACGTAGCTCATGAGGTTGACCGGGTCGTTGTGCACCAGGGTCACCCACGGGACGTCGGGTTCGGGGACCGCGAAGGTCTCTTCGGCCGATTCGGTGCGTTCGATCTCAATGGGAGCAACACTCACTTGTCCCATGCTGCCACTGACAGGGGCCCGTCGCACAAACGGGCCCCTACATCTCGTCACTTTGACGAGATGTGCGCTAGCATCCGTCGCATGAACCCTGCGGACCTGGGCCTGCCGGTGGACGTGCCGTCGACAGCGCTCTTCACGGACCATTACGAGCTCACGATGTTGCAGGCCGCGCTGGCCAACGGCACGGCCGACCGCCGCTCGGTCTTCGAGGTGTTCACCCGGCGGCTCCCCGAGGGGCGCCGCTACGGGGTGATCGCGGGGACCGGCCGGGTGCTCGACGCGGTGGAGAACTTCCGCTTCGACGGCGCCGTACTGGAGTTCCTGCGCGAGCGGAACGTCATCGACGCCCGCACCCTCGACTGGCTCGCCTCGTACCGCTTCTCCGGCGACATCTGGGGCTACCCGGAGGGCGAGGTCTACTTCCCCGGCTCACCGGTCCTGCGCGTCGAGGGCAGCTTCGCCGAGTGCGTGCTGTTGGAGACCGTGATCCTGTCGATCCTCAACCACGACTCCGCGATCGCCGCCGCCGCCTCCCGGATGTCCTCGGCCGCCGGCGGCCGGCCGCTGATCGAGATGGGCGCCCGGCGCACGCACGAGCTGGCGGCCGTCGCCTCGGCCCGCGCCGCGTACGTCGGCGGTTTCACCTCGACCTCGGACCTGGCGGCCGGATTCCGGTACGGGATCCCGACGGTCGGTACGAGCGCCCACGCCTTCACCCTGCTGCACGACAGCGAGCGGGACGCCTTCACCGCCCAGGTCGCCTCGCTGGGCAGCGGCACCACGCTGCTGGTGGACACCTACGACGTGGCGGAGGCGGTCCGGACGGCCGTGGAGGTCGCCGGGACGGACCTGGGCGCCGTCCGGATCGACTCCGGGGACCTGCTGCTGGTCGCGCACCGGGTGCGGCAGCAGCTCGACGAGCTGGGGGCGACCGCGACGAAGATCGTGGTGACCTCGGACCTGGACGAGTACGCGATCGCCTCGCTGGCGGCCGCTCCGGTGGACGCGTACGGGGTCGGCACCCAGCTGGTGACGGGCAGCGGGCACCCGACGTGCTCGATGGTCTACAAGCTGGTGGCGCGGGCGGCCTCGGCCGACCCGAAGGCCCCCCTGGTGTCGGTGGCGAAGAAGTCCTCGGGCGGCAAGACCTCCGTCGGGGGGCGCAAGTGGGCGGCCCGGCGGCTCGATGCCGAAGGGGTCGCGGAGGCGGAGGTCCTCGGGACCGGGCCGGTGCCGGCGGCGCTGGCGGACAAGCAGCTCCTGGTGGAGCTGGTCAAGGGCGGCGAGGTCGTGGCCCGGGAGTCCCTGGAGACGGCCCGCGACCGCCACCGCGAGGCCCTGACGGGCCTGCCGCTCTCCGCCACGCAGCTCTCGCGCGGCGAGGCCGTGATCCCGACCGAGTACGCGTAGCTCCGGGGGCGGGGCCGCAAGCCCGGCGGGGCTGGATCCGGCTGATGCCGGACGCCGACGCGGAGCGCCCGTGAGGGTCTGGGGCGCAGCCCCAGTTTCGGGAAGGGGCGGGGTGGGGGAAAGGCCCCGCAGGGCCCCCTCCGCCGCACCAGGACCACTCCGCCGCACAGGAACACCCAACCGAAGGGCACCGGACATGCACCGCGCACTGATCGTCGTCGACGTACAGAACGACTTCTGCGAGGGCGGCAGCCTCGCGGTCACCGGCGGAGCCGACGTCGCCGCCGCCATCACCGAGCTCATCGGTCAGGCCACCGCCGGCTACCGGCACGTCGTCGCCACCCGCGACCACCACGTCGACCCCGGGTCCCACTTCGCGCACCCCCCGGCCCAGCCGGACTACGAGACCTCCTGGCCGGTGCACTGCGTCGCCGGGACCGAGGGCGTGGGCTTCCACCCGAACTTCGCGCCCGCGGTCGCCTCGGGGGCCGTCGCCGCCGTCTTCGACAAGGGGGCGTACGAGGCCGCGTACAGCGGCTTCGAGGGTGCGGACGAGAACGGCCTCGGGCTCACGCAGTGGCTGCGCGACCGGCAGGTCACCGAGGTCGACGTGGTCGGGATCGCCACCGACCACTGCGTCAAGGCCACCGCCCTGGACGCGGCCCGCGCGGGGTTCCGTACCCACGTGCTGCTCGACCTGACGGCCGGAGTGGCCCCGCACACCACGACCCGCGCGCTGGCCGAGCTCCGGGAAGCCGGAGTGGAGCTGAGCGGGACCCCTGCGGTGGCCGGCTGAGCCGGGCACCGGCAGGGGCGCCTCCGGGGCGGGCTCAGCCCCGCCCGGTCACCCCAGCAGGGCCCTGATCGGGTGCCACAGCTCCGCCGCCCGGTCGGGCGCGGAGCGCCACAGCAGGCCGTCGGGGTGGTGCAGGACGGCGGTGATCTCGTCCAGGCTGGGCGGCTCTGCGTTGCCGCGCAGGTAGACGGCCCGCAGTCCGAGGTTCCGCAGCCTGGTCAGGGCGCGGGCCCGGTTCACCGCGTGCACCAGCACACGGACGTTTCCGCCTTCGGTGCAGCCTGCGATACCGCCCTCGACTGCAGCCTTCGCGAACGGTCTGGGCAGCGTGAGCGCGACGACCACGCTGCCGCCTGGCAATCGGACGAAACCTCCACCGGGCATGTCTTCATCTCCCCCGTCAATAAGAAACTCAGCTCACGCATCTAAACGCGAACGGCCGCCGCCCGCTAGGGGGCGACGGCCGATCATGCTTTGACCTGCGGTTTTACCGAATTACTTAACGGACGGGCCGACCTCGACCGTCATGACGAGACCGTCGTAGGTCTCCTTCACGATCTTGATCTTGGTGTTGGTGTCAGTTGTCTTCACCGAGCCGGTCGGGTTCTCGTCGTAGAAGTACTTGCCCTTGTGGTCGTCGAAGACGAGCTGCGCGGGCTTGGGCTTCAGGAAGAGCTCCTGGCCGTTCTTGTGCAGGGTGATCGCGTCCGTCTTGTACGCGCTGAAGGCGGCGTCGTACGGCTGGATCTTGTTGCGCAGCAGGGTGCCGTCCGACCACTTCATCGGCTTGGCGTTGGCGTCGATCGGAAGGATCAGACCGGCGCCGGGGTGCTGGCTGGTGTTGTTGTCCTTCTGGGAGGTGTCCCACTGCCAGATCAGGAGACCGTCCTGGTAGGCGTAGTGCTCGACCCAGTTCGGCTTCGTGTTGGCGAAGCCGAAGTTGTACGGACCGACCTTGAGGGTCTTGTCGTACGAGACGTAGCGGCGGTTCTCGGCCAGGTAGTACTGGGCGTACTCCTTGGTGAAGCCGGCGCCGACGCGGGAGAAGCCCTTGCCGGTCCAGCCGTTGTCGCCGTTCTCGGCACCGTCGGTGAACAGCGTGGCGCCGTCCGCCGTGATGCTGAGCGCGTCGCCCGTGAAGCCCTTGCCGCCCGCGCCGCCGTCCGTCTGGTAGCGGAAGCGGAGGTCGACCTTCTTGCCCGCGTAGGCGTTCAGCGAGTAGTTCAGGTTCTTCCAGGCACCCGAGACGCCGGTGAGCGACGGGCTGTTGGAAGCGTCGACCGGGATGGCCACGCCGTCGGCGGTGCCGGCGAGCGCGGTCCAGGTGGCGCCACCGTCGGTGGAGACCTCGGTGTACAGGAAGTCGTACTCCGCCTCGATGTCCCACCAGCCCTTGAGGGACAGGGCCGCGGAGGACTTGCCGGTCAGGTCGACCGAGCGGGTGAGGGTGTTCTTGAGGTCGTCACCCATGTTGCTCCACCACTGCGAAGCACCCTCGGCGGGAGCGACGATGTCGGTGGTGACCTTCTTCTTCGGAAGGTCGACGAGGAGCGCCTGCTTGTCCTTCGTGTTGTACTCCGAGACGCCCAGCTTGTGGGTGGACTTCGTCGCGGCCTTGGCCTTGTCGTAGTTCAGCCAGCCCAGCTGGAACTTGTCCCAGGCGGTCATGTCGCCCGGGAGGTCGCCTATGGAGTCCTTGCCGTTGCCGAGCCAGGAGCCGGCCGACATCAGGGACCAGAAGCCGACCGAGTTCTCGCCGCCACCGGAGGTGTCGTAGAGGTCCGGCAGGCCCAGGTCGTGGCCGTACTCGTGCGCGAAGACGCCGAGGCCGCCGTTCTCGGGCTGCATCGTGTAGTCGCCGACCCAGATGCCCGTGTTGCCGATCTGGGTGCCGCCGGCCTTGTTGTTGGCCGGGCCGTTCTTGCCGGCCTCGGTGCCGTAGGCGTACCAGCGGTGCGCCCACAGGGCGTTGGTGCCCTGCACGCCGCCGCCGGCCGACTCGTCCTCGCCCGCGTGGACGATCTGGAAGTGGTCGATGTAGCCGTCGGGCTCGTTGAAGTTGCCGTCGCCGTCGAAGTCGTAGCGGTCCCAGAGGTCGTACTGGGCCATCTGCGCCTTGATCTGGGCGTCGGTCTTGCCGGCCTTCTTCTGGCCCTCGGCCCAGGCGGTCACGCCGTCCTTGACCGTGTCCCAGACGTTGGCGCAGTTGGTCTGGCCGCAGTAGTTCGAGCCGTAACGGGCCTCGTTGTACGGGACCTTGACCCAGTCGGCCACCTCGCCCTCGACCGAGTAACGGCCCGAGGAGGTCTTCTCGTAGTAGGTCTTCAGCGAGTTCTTGCCGGCGCCGGTACCGAAGTACAGGTCCTGGAAGTACGCGCGGTTGAAGTCCTTGCGCCAGGCCGTGCTGTTGTTGACCGCACGGTCGGGCTGAGCGATCTGGTTGTGCAGCGGGCCCGGGTTGCCGCCGTACTTGGGCACGGCCGGCTTGGGGCCGGGACCGTCCGGGTCGAACGTGGTGGTGTTGTCCACCTGGTCGCCGAAGTCGACGAGGATCGTGAAGATCTTGTCGGTCTTCTCGCGGCCGAGCTCGACGTACTTCTTGTCGTCGAGCTTGACCACCTTGGAGGCGCCACGCTGCTCGACGTCCTTCTTGCCGCTCAGCACCTGCTCCAGGGCGGCCTTGCGGGCCTGCTCCTGCTGCACGCTGAACGGGCCCACGAGGTTGTGCTTGACCTGCTCCTTGGAGGGAGCGGTCGGGTCCTGGCGGTCCGCGGCAGACACCTTCGCACCCGGGTCTGCCGTGGCCATCGTGAAGGCGGCGCCGGTGGCCGCCGTCGCTGCCAGGGTCACGCCGATTGCGGCGGCGCGCAGCGCTCGTCTTCTGGCCGAGTTGCTGGTCACTTGATGTCGTTCCCCTCCCGCGGCCGCGAAGGTGGTGCGGAACTTCTCCGTAGGAGTGGGGGGTTCCGTGCGGCGCGCGTCTCAAGTGACGACATTTGACCGGAGAGTCGCAAGAAAAGACAGACCTTGACTTGTTCCTTACAACTGCACTATGCGGTCACCGAGTTCCGCTATTCGGACGTTCCACGGCCATAGCGGACGAACAGGACTTCCGGCCCCTCGACCGATCCGCACCCGACCCACATCCGCCCGGCATCCGACCCGCGTCCGCCCCGCATCCGACCGCCATCGAACCTCATCGGCCGCACCCGCCCCTCCCCGCCCCCCGGGCCCCGGCAGTGACCCCCGTGCGCCCCCTGTGCTCCGCTGCTTCCCCTCCCGCGGGTGAGGTCGCGCTTACCGACAGTTCCGCTCGGGCATCCACCGTCGTAGAGTCACTCGACGCCAGACCTGGTCGAGCCGACTCCCCCTCCCGCTTCGAGGACGGATATCGCCATGCCGCGTCCGACTGCCGCACAGCTCGCCTACGGGTCCGCCACCGTCATCGTGTCGACGATCGCCATGCTGCTGCTCTCGCAGACGAGTACGGGACTCGGCGTGGCGGTCATCTCCGCCGCCGCCCTCGCCCTCGGGCTCCTCGTCGCAGTCACCGTCCCGCTGCCCCGCCGGCGCGGGCGGCACGCGGCGACCCGTACGAGGACCGCCTCACCGGTCCCCAACACCGTGCCGCAGGACCTGGCGGCGGGCGCACCGGCCCCCGCGCCGGCCCCGGTCGAACACCCCGTGCACCACTGACGCGGTTCACCACTGACCCCGTGCACACCGCGGCGCGGGCGGCCTCCCCCGTGGGGAGACCGCCCGCGCACCGGACTGCGCAGCTCGGTGGCCTTCTATGCGGCTTGGACCACCACGGTCTTGGCCACCTTGTCGTGCAGACCCTGCTTGTAGGGCTTGTCGACGAGCATCGAGATGACGAGCGCGATCGGCCACAGGCAGAAGCAGCAGATCAGCGTCGGCAGCCAGAGCACGGCGGCGCGGGAGAGCGCGGCGTTGGACTGCGGGACGCTGCCGTCGTTGAGCATCGCGACGCGCAGGCCCATCCACTTCTTGCCGAGGGTCTGGCCGTTCTTCTTGACGAACCACCAGTCGTAGCCCACGTAGGCGACGATCGAGATCAGCGTCATGATCAGACCGCTGCCGCTGTAGGACTTGGTGATGACCTCGGTGACGTCCTCGCCCTTGTTCGTCTCGACCGTGTAGCGGTTGCGGTCACCGGCGAGGAGCTGGATGACGAACAGCGGGACGGCGATGATCAGCAGGTCGATGACGCGGGCGGCGAGCCGCTTGCCGAAGTCGGCGAGCGGCGGCATCCCGGCGAGCGGGTCGGGCATGCCGTAGCCGCCACCACCGCCGTACGGGTCGCCACCGCCCGCGCCTCCGTACGGGGGCGGCGGGGGCGGGTAGCCGCCTCCCCCGGGCGGGGGCGGCGGAGGATAGCCCCCTCCACCTCCGGGCGGGGGCGGCGGGAAGCCTCCGCCGGCACCTGCGGGCGGTGAGCCGTACGGCGAACCACCCGACGGCGGAGGCGTCGGTTCCTGGGGCTTCTTGAGGAACGGGTCGTCCTCGGGCGGCTGGCCCGGCGGCGGCTGGTCGGTGCTCATGGCCCGAGTCGAACCCGGCCCGGAGCGGCCCGCAACGGGAACGCGTCCATTCGGGGGACGGGGCAGCGGCAGGGGCCCTAGGGCCTGTCGTCAAACTCCCGCCGTCGCCCGCAGAAGGGAGTTTGACGACAGGCCCTAGCGGGCCACGTACGTGCGTGCGGCGCGGTCGTGGAGGGTCCGGCGGCGCGGGCGGTCCGCGAGGGCCCACAGGGCCCCCGGGAGGCCCAGGAGGGCGTACACGAGCCAGCGACGCAGCGCCGCGCCGAAGCGGGGCGGGCGCAGCGTGGCGGTGGCCAGGACCCGGACGCCGAGCAGCTTCTTGCCCGGGGTGCGACCCCAACGGGCCGTGGGCAGGGCTTCGTAGAAGACGCCGAAGAGGAGGACGGCGCCCAGGACGAGGCCCAGCGAGCCCGCGATGGTCCCGTCGAGCAGCCACACGGTGGTGGTCCGGCCGCCCGCCCGGGCGGCGTCCACCTTGGCCTGGAGGTGCGCGGTCGCCGCGGGCACGAGGGGCAGCGCCACGCCGGTCGCGACGGCGGCGTAGACGAGGGAGTCCAGCAGCCGGGCCGTCGCGCGGCGCACGAGCCCGGCGGGGCGCACGGCCCGCTCCGCCATCCGCTCGAACACCGCGCGTCCGGTCCTCTCGGGACGCGGAGCCGGGGGCACGGCGGCCTCGGCCCGCTCCGCACGGTCGGCCGGCTCTACGGGGGCCACGCGCCGGGCGGGCTCCGCCGGGACGGCCGGGGCCGGGCGCTCCGCGCGCCGCACGCGCTCCACCGGCTCCGGGTCCGAGCCGGCCGAACCCGGGGCGGCGGGCCACACGGGGGCGGGGGCCGCAGCGGGGGCATGGGCCGCGACCGGGGAGGGCGCCGACAGGATGCCGAGGCCGCCCGGGGCGGCGGAGCCGGACACCTGCGCGGGCAGGGCGGCCGACACGGCGGCCGGGGCCGAGTGCCGAGCCGGGGCCTGGGCCGAGCGGTGGGGCGACGCCTGGGCCTGGGCCGAGCGGTGAGCCGGTGCCGGTGCCTGGGCCTGGGCCTGCGCCGGCGCCTGGTGCGGAGTGGGGGCCGGGACCGGCGGGCGGGCCAGGGAGATTCCGGCAGGGCGGGCGGCGGCCTCCTCCTCGTGGCCCCAGGACACCCGGCGGTCGCGCGGCCCGCCGAACCCGGACTGGTGGAGCGGATCGGCCTGCCATTCCGCGGGCTCGGAGCCGTGCCCGGACCCGGACTCGAGCCCCGACTCCGGCCCGGCCTCCGGCCAGGGCTCGAAATCCGACCGCGATGCGGACTCCGACCAGGACTCCACCTCGGACCGCGGGGCCGGCGCCGCCACGGAGCCGACGGGCTCCGGCCAGGACGCGGGAGCCGGTGCCGGCGTGGGGGCAGGGGCAGGGGCCGGCGCGGGGCGGGGCTGCGGTCGGCGTTCCGGCTCGCGCAGCGCCTCGCTCACACCCGTCTGGTCGAGGAACACGGGACCCGTCTCGTCGGCAGGGGCCGCGGGGCGGCTCGTACCGGGAACCCAGTTCAGGCCGTTCCAGAACCTGACGTACCCGGGGATGGACGGATCGGGGTAGTAGCCCTCGCGGGCCGCGTGCTCGCCGTCACCAGGGGAGGCCGTCAATGTCCCCAACTCCGATCGTGGCTTGAGGCTTCTTGCAGGGGTGGACCATAGCCAAGAACCGCCCTCCGACAGGTCCGGTAACGGGAGAATCCAAGCGATCGGGCGAACACTGGCGAACGCAGCCCTGTACGCAAGATTTCGGTCAGCCGATTGATTTCGGCCAATCCTCGATGTGCTTCGGGAAGTCGCGTCATACCCGGGCACTTCGGCGCTCTCTCCGGGTGTGGGCCGCTGGAAGGCCCCGCGCACCACCCGAACACGTACCCCGTACCGAAGTGAGGCCGCCATGCACCACCCCGCCGTCGAGCGCGAGCTGGAACTGAAGCTGGTCCTGTCCCCCGAGCGCAGCGTCCCCGTCCCCGCCCGCCTGCTGTACCTGACGGACGACCCGTACGCCGTGCACATCACCTTCCACACCGGCTCCAGCACCCCGGTGAACTGGACCTTCGCCCGCGAGCTGCTGGTCGAGGGGGTGTTCCGCCCGTGCGGCCACGGCGACGTGCGGATCTGGCCCACGAAGGTCGGTCAGCAGACCGTCCTGTGCATGGCGCTCAGCTCCCCCGACGGCGACGCCCTGCTGGAGGCTCCCGCCGTGTCGGTGTCGGCCTGGCTGGAGCGGACCCTGCGGATCGTGCCGCCCGGCACCGAGGCCGACCGGCTCGGCCTGGACGCGGCGCTGGCCGAGCTGCTCGCCCCGACGCCGGCCGACGAGCTGTGGATGCGCGACCCGTGGCCGTCGGACGAGTCGGCGGACGGGGACCTGTGAGGGCCCGAGCGCAGAGCCCGGTACGGGAACTGCCCCTGTTTCAGAAGAGCTTGCCCGGGTTGAGCAGTCCCTCCGGGTCGAAGGCGTGCTTGACGGCGCGCTGCATCTCCACGCCCACGGGGCCGAGTTCGCGGGCGAGCCACTCCTTCTTCAGGACGCCGACCCCGTGCTCTCCCGTGATGGTCCCGCCCAGTTCGAGCCCCAGCGCCATGATCTCCTCGAAGGACGCGCGGGCCCGCCGGGTCTCGTCCTCGTCGGCGGGGTCGAAGCAGACGATGGGGTGGGTGTTCCCGTCGCCGGCGTGCGCGCAGACCCCGATGAGCAGGTCGTGCGTACGGGCGATGGCGGCGGTCCCCTCCAGCATCTCGGCGAGCCGGGTCCGCGGTACGCACACGTCGTCGATCATCGTCGCCGGCCGCAGGGCCTCCAGGGCGGGCAACGCCATCCGGCGGGCCTGGAGGAGCAGTTCGGACTCCGCCGCGTCCTCGGCCGGTACGACGGCGCTCGCCCCGGCGGCGGTGCACAGCGCTCCCACGGCGGCGAGGTCCTCGGGCGCGTGCGGGGTGTCGAAGGCGGCGAGCAGCAGGGCCTCGGTGGTGTCGGGCAGGCCCATCTTGCCCAGCGCGTTGACGGCGCGGACGGTCGTACGGTCCATCAGCTCCAGCAGCGAGGGCGTAAGGCCTGCCTCCATGACGGCGCAGACGGCCGCGCAGGCGGCCGCGGCGGAGGGGAACTCGGCGGCGAGCGCGAGCTGGCGGGGTGGGGCCGGGCGCAGTGCGAGGACGGCGCGGACGACGACGCCGAGGCTGCCTTCGGAGCCGACGAACAGGCGGGTGAGGTCGTACCCCGCGACGCCCTTGGCGGTGCGCCGGCCGGTCTGCAGGAGCCTGCCGTCGGCGAGGACCACGTCGAGGCCGAGGACGTACTCGGCGGTGACCCCGTACTTGACGCAGCACAGACCGCCGGCGGCGGTGCCGATGTTCCCGCCGATGGTGCACTGTTCCCAGCTGGAGGGGTCCGGCGGGTAGTGCAGGCCGCGCTCGGCGACGGCGCGCGAGAGGACGGCGTTGACGACGCCCGGTTCGACGACGGCGATCCGGTCGACGGTGTCGATCTCCAGGATCCGGTCCATCTTCACGAGGGACAGCACGATGCAGCCGTCGGAGGCGTTGGCGGCGCCCGACAGGCCGGTACGGGCGCCCTGGGGGACCACGGGGACGCGCAGGGCGTGGGCGGTGCGCAGGACGTGCTGAACCTGTTCGACGGTCCGGGGCAGGACCACGGCGGCCGGAGTGCCGGCGGCGCAGAAGCTGGCCATGTCGGTGGCGTAGGAGGCGGTCACCTGGGGGTCGGTCAGCACCGCCTCGGGCGGGAGGCCTTCCAGGAGCAGCGCGTGGAGCTCGCGTGACCCGCCATCAACTTCGTCAACTGTGTCAACCATGGGGCCAGCGTGACACCCGGGGCCATCGGTGTGAACACGCCCGCGACGCTCTTCGGACACCTCGGCGAGCTCTTCATATTGACGCACAGTGACCTCATGGACCCTATGCGCGACGCATCCGTCTCCCAGGAGAGGCAGCAGCAGGCTGCCCCGCCCGTGACCTTCACCGGCCGCAAGACGCTCGTGGCGGCGGCGGCCCTGGTGGTCCTGATCGCCGGGGCCCTGCTGATCCGGCCGGCCCGCACGGGCGACGACGCGCGTCCGCCGGGGCCCAGCGAGCGGGCCCGCGCGGCGGTCGGCATGGGTGCGCCGGTGGCGGCGGTGGACCTGTCGGCGCTGGTCGCCGACCGGGAGAAGTGGGTCGGGGAGCACCCGGAGGACGAGGCCTCGTGGGCGGTGCTGGGCTCCGCGTACCTGGAGCAGGCGCGGCGGACGGCCGATCCCGCCTGGTATCCGAAGGCGGAGGGCGCGCTGAAGCGCTCGCTGGAGCTGCGCCCGGTCGAGAAGGGCAACTTCGACGCGATGACGGGCATGGGCACGCTGGCCAACGCCCGGCGGGACTTCGGGACCGGGAAGAAGTGGGGCGAGCTGGTACGGGCGCAGGCGCCGAAGCGGTGGACGGCGTACCCGGTGCTCGTGGACGCGTACGGCGGGCTCGGGGACTACAAGGCGGCGGAGAAGGCGATGGAGAGCCTGGTCGACATGCGGCCGGGGCTGGCGGCCTTCATGAAGGCCTCGCAGGTGTACCGGGACCGGGGCTGGCGCGAGGACGCGGCCATGTCCATGGAGCACGCGGGGGGCGCGGCGAAGGCCCCGGCGGAGAAGGCGTACGTGCTGTTCCGGCTCGGGGAGCTGGCATGGGAGCGCGGCGACGACGCGGAGGCCCTGAAGCAGTACGAGGCCGCGCTGCGCACCGATCCGGGCCAGGCGCAGGCGCTGGGCGGGCGGGCGCGGGTGCTGGCGGCGCTGGGCCGGGGCGGGGAGGCCGTACGGGACTACCGGCTGGCGCTGGGCCGGGCCGCGGTGCCGGCGCTGTCGCTGGAGCTGGGCGAGCTGCTGGAGTCGCTGGGCCGGGGCGACGAGGCGAAGGCGGTGTACGGCGGGCTCCCGGCGCAGGCCGCCCGGAGCGGGGTGAACGAGGAACTGCTCCTGGGCCGGTTCGAGGCGGACCACGGCGACCCGGCGGCGGCCGTACGGCGCCTCACGGCGGAGTGGGCCCGGCACAAGAGCCTGCCGGTGGCGGACGCGCTGGGATGGGCGCTGCACAAGACGGGCGACGACGCGGGGGCGCTGGAGTACGCGAAGAAGGCCACGGAGCAGGGGCTGCGGCTCGCGGAGTTCTCGTACCACCGGGCGGTGATCGAGCGGGGCCTGGGCGACGTGGCCGGGGCGCGGCGGCACCTGGAGGAGGCCCTGCGGACGAACCCGCGGTTCTCGCCGGTACGGGCGCCGCTGGCGAAGGAGGCCCTGGCGACGATCGGCAAGCCGCCGGCGGGCGGCCCGGAGAACATGCAGCCCACCACCCCGTGGGTGGCCCCGGAACTCCCGAAGGCGGCCAAGCCCGCCACCAAACCGAAGCCGAAGCCGTAGCCCTAGCCCTAGGGGCGCTCCACCTCAAACGCCGGCCACATCCAGCCCCGCCGGCGTCTGAGGCGCGGGGTCCGGGACGGAGCCCCGGGAGGAGCCCCGCAACCCCGGCCGACGCAACCCCCTAGAGGTTGCCCCGCTTCTCCTGCTCGCGCTCGATCGCCTCGAACAGGGCCTTGAAGTTGCCCTTGCCGAAGCCCATCGAGCCGTGGCGCTCGATCATCTCGAAGAAGACCGTCGGGCGGTCCTGGACCGGCTTGGTGAAGATCTGCAGCAGGTAGCCGTCCTCGTCGCGGTCGACGAGGATCTTCAGCTCGCGCAGGGTCTCGACCGGTACCCGGGTCTCTCCGGCCCACTCGCCGAGCGTGTCGTAGTACGAGTCCGGGGTGTCGAGGAAGGTCACACCGGCGGCCCGCATCGCGCGCACCGTGGCGACGATGTCGTTCGTGGCCAGCGCGATGTGCTGGACGCCCGCGCCGCCGTAGAACTCCAGGTACTCGTCGATCTGCGACTTCTTCTTCGCGATCGCCGGCTCGTTGATCGGGAACTTCACCTTCAGGGTGCCGTCCGCGACGACCTTCGACATCAGCGCCGAGTACTCGGTCGCGATGTCGTCGCCCACGAACTCCTTCATGTTCGTGAAGCCCATGACCTTGTTGTAGAAGGCCACCCACTCGTTCATCCGGCCGAGCTCGACGTTGCCCACGCAGTGGTCGATGGCCTGGAAGGTGCGCTTGGCCGGGGGCTCGACCATCGGGTCGACGGAGACGAAGCCGGGCAGGTAGGCGCCGGTGTAGTCGCCGCGCTCGACCAGGGTGTGCCGGGTCTGGCCGTAGGTGGCGATCGCCGCCAGCCGCACCGTGCCGTGCTCGTCGGTGAGCTCGTACGGCTCGTCCAGGCCGCGCGCGCCGTGCTCGACGGCGTAGGCGTAGGCCGCCTTGACGTCCGGGACCTCGATCGCCAGGTCGACGACGCCGTCGCCGTGGTCGGCGACGTGCTCGGCGAGGAAGCGGCCGCGGTCGGTGGAGGCCTTGATGACCGAGGTGAGGACGAACCGCGCGGCGCCGTTGGTCAGGACGTAGCTGGCCGTCTCGCGCGTGCCGTTCTCCGGTCCGGAGTAGGCGACGAGCTTCATGCCGAAGGCGGTCGAGTAGTAGTGCGCGGCCTGCTTGGCGTTGCCTACGGCGAAGACGACCGCGTCCATGCCCTTGACGGGGAAGGGATCGGCCTTGGCGGCGGTGCGCGGTGCGGTGTCGAGCGGCTGGGTCTCAGTCATGACCGCAGAGTCCCGCCGTTCCACAAGCTGCGCAATAGTTTCCATTTATGCTGTACAGACTGACCAGTATCAGCCCACCATGGCTGGGATATCTGTGCACTATGACCACCGACCGACCGCCCCGGAGGCAGCCATGGGAATCGACGAACTCGACGGCCGGCTCATCGTCCTGCTCGCCCGCGAGCCCCGGATCGGGGTCCTGGAGGTCTCGCGCCGGCTCGGCGTGGCGCGCGGTACCGCGCAGGCCCGGCTGGACCGGCTTCAGTCGAACGGAGTCATCCGGGGGTTCGGTCCGCAGGTGGATCCGGCGGCCCTGGGGTACCCGGTGACGGCCTTCGCCACGCTGGAGATCAAACAGGGTCAAGGGGCGGACGTACGGGCCCACTTGGACGGGGTACCGGAGGTGCTGGAGCTGCACACGACGACCGGCCACGGGGACATGCTGTGCCGGCTGGTGGCCCGCTCCAACGCGGATCTCCAGCGGGTGATCGACCGTGTTGTCGCGTTTGATGGCATCGTGAGGGCTTCGACGGCGATTGTCATGGAAAATCCCGTACCCTTGCGGATCATCCCCCTGGTCGAACAGGCGGCCGAGGACGACTGATCCGACCGACCTGCGGCAACGACGGACGAGGTGACGTGGCGTGAGTTTCTGGGCCTACCTGTCCAACCGCCACCAGCAGCTCCTCACCGACGCCTTCCAGCACGCCAGCGCCGTCTTCCAGTGCATGGTGATCGCGACCGCCCTCGGCGTCGCCATCGGCGTCCTGACCTACCGCAGCGGCTGGGCCGGGAACCTCGCGGTCACCTCCACCTCCACGGTGCTGACCATCCCGTCCCTCGCCATGATCGGCCTGCTGATCCCGATCGTCGGCCTCGGCGTCGCGCCGACCGTGATCGCCCTGACGCTGTACGGGCTGCTGCCCATCGTCCGCAACTCCATCGTGGGACTGCGCGGGGTGGATCCGGCCCTGGTCGATGCCGCCAAGGGCATCGGGATGTCGCGCAGCGCCCAACTGCTGAAGGTGGAGCTGCCGCTCGCCTGGCCGCCGATCCTGACCGGCATCCGGGTCTCCACGCAGATGCTGATGGGCATCGCGGCCATCGCCGCCTACGCCTCCGGGCCGGGCCTGGGCAACGAGATCTTCCGCGGGATCGCCTCGCTCGGCAGCGCCAACGCCATCAACCAGGTCCTGGCGGGGACGCTGGGCGTCGTCATCCTCGCGCTGCTCTTCGACGCCGCGTACGTCCTGCTCGGCCGTCTCACCATCCCGAGGGGAATCCGTGTCTGAGCCGACGTCCGCGCCGACGACGAGCCCGCAGCCGGCGGCGAGCCCGCAGCCGTCCGCCACCTCCGGCGCCACCATCCAGCTGGAGAACCTCACCAAGCGCTACCCCGGCAACCCCAACCCCTCCGTCGACGACGTCTCCATGGAGATCGAGGCGGGCGAGCTGGTGGTCTTCGTCGGCCCGTCCGGCTGCGGGAAGTCCACCACCCTCAAGATGATCAACCGGCTGATCGAGCCCACCTCCGGCCGGATCCGCATCGGCGACGAGGACGTCACCGACATGGACCCGGTCAAACTGCGGCGCAAGATCGGGTACGCGATCCAGTCCTCCGGGCTCTTCCCGCACATGACGGTCGCCGAGAACATCGCCCTGGTCCCGAAGATGACCGGCTGGTCCAAGTCCCGCGTGAAGGACCGGGTCGAGGAGATGCTCGACCTGGTCGGCCTGGACCCGCGCGAGTTCCACGGCCGCTACCCGCGCCAGCTCTCCGGCGGCCAGCAGCAGCGCGTGGGCGTGGCCCGGGCGCTCGCCGCCGACCCGCCCGTCCTGCTGATGGACGAGCCCTTCGGCGCCGTCGACCCCATCACCCGCGACCACCTCCAGGACGAGCTGATCCGGCTCCAGCACGAGCTGCACAAGACGATCGTCTTCGTCACCCACGACTTCGACGAGGCCATCAAGCTGGGCGACCGGATCGCCGTCCTGCGCGAGCGCTCGCACATCGCGCAGTTCGACACCCCCGAGGCCATCCTCACCAACCCCGCCGACGACTTCGTCTCCGGCTTCGTCGGCGCCGGGGCGGCCCTCAAGCGGCTCAACCTCACCCGCGTGCGGGACGTGGAGATCGCCGAGTTCCCGACCGTGTCCGTCGACGACCCGCTCCAGCAGATCTTCAACACCCTGCGCGCCGGCCAGGGCAACGAGCTGCTGATGCTGGACCGGCGGGGCCGCCCGTACAAATGGCTGCGCCGCGGCGACCTGATGCGCGCCAAGGGCTCCCTCGCCCGGGCCGGCCAGCTCGTGCACGACACGGTGACCCGGGACGCGACCCTGCACGACGCCCTGGAGGCCGTACTCACCGACAGCGGCGGCCGGGTGGCCGTCACCGGGCGGCGCGGCGAGTACATCGGCGTCGTGGACATGGAGACCCTGATGAACTCCGTGCACGAGATGTTGGAGGCCGACCGGCTGACGGCGGCCGAGCACGCGCACGACCTGGAGGAGCTGCGCCACCACCGCGTCGAGCGGGACCTGGAGGGGCTCCGGGACGGTACGGAGGGCTCATGAGCCCGAGGAACCCGGTCTCTCCCGAACGCCCGCCCGGCGAGCACGAGCTCAAGGGTCACGTCTTCCGCGACCCGGAGGAGCCCGATCCCGCCGAGGAGGTCATGACCTCCACCGCGCCGCCCCGCCCCGGGCGCCGGCTCACTTGGGCCCGGCTGGTGACCCTGCCCATCGTGCTGGCGCTGGTGCTGCTGGCCACGTACCTGTGGATCACCAACGCCACCCTCGACACCATCGCCGAGAACTCCCTCGCCGACGGCAACGTGGAGCTCCGGCTGTGGCAGCACGTCCAGCTCACCGCGATCTCCACCTTCTGGGTGCTGATCATCGCCATCCCGCTCGGCATCGCCCTCACCCGCCGCGGCCTGCGCCGGGCGGCCCCGCTGGTCACCGCCGTCGCCAACATCGGCCAGGCCACCCCGGCCATCGGACTGCTGGCCCTGCTGGTCATCTGGCTCGGCATCGGCCCCTCGACGGCGATCATCGGCATGGTCGCCTACGCCGTCCTGCCCGTGCTGTCCAACACCGTCGCGGGGCTGCGCGGGATCGACCCGCAGCTGGTGGAGGCCTCGCGCGGGATCGGGATGTCCTCCATGGGAACCCTGATGAAGGTGGAACTGCCGCTGGCCGTCCCGCTGATCCTTGCGGGCGTACGGACGGCCCTCGTCCTCAACGTCGGCACCGCGACCCTGGCCACCTTCGGCGGCGGCGGGGGCCTCGGCGACCTGATCACCTCCGGGATCCAGACCCAGCGCATGCCGGTGCTGGTGCTGGGCTCGGTGCTGACGGTGGCGCTGGCGCTGTTCGTGGACTGGCTGGCCTCACTGGCCGAGACGGTCCTGACCCCGCGCGGGCTGGAGGCGTAGATGGCCAGGCTCTCCCTCTCCGTACGGACGGCCGCGGCGGCCTGCGCGGCCCTGCTGCCCCTGCTGGGGCTCGCGGGCTGCGGGCTCAAGAGCGGGTCCCCGATGGTGGACGACGTCCTACCGGGCTCGGTCGGCCGGGGGCAGCCCCTCAAGGGCGCCTCGCTCACGGTCACCTCGAAGAACTTCAGCGAGAACATCGTGCTCGGCCAGATGATCGGCCTGATCTTCAAGGCGGCCGGCGCCGAGGTGCTGGACCGCACCAACCTGCCCGGGTCGATCAGCGCCCGCGAGGCGATCATCCAGGGCGACGCGGACGCCATGTACGAGTACACGGGCACGGCGTGGATCACCTACCTCGGCAACGACAAGCCGATCACGGACCCGTACGCGCAGTGGGAGGCGGTACGGGACGCGGACGTGAAGAACGGCGTGGCCTGGCTGCCGCCGTCCACGCTCAACAACACCTACACGCTGGCCATCAGCAAGAAGAACAACGCCAAGTACGGGTTGAAGACCCTGTCGGACGTGGCGGCGCTGTCGCAGCGCGACCCCAAGGCGGTGACGGTCTGCGTGGAGAACGAGTTCGCCTCGCGGGAGGACGGGCTGCCGGGGATGGAGAAGGCGTACGGGATGAAGATCCCGGCGGGCAACGTCATGAAGATGGACGCCGGGATCATCTACACGCAGGTCTCCAAGTCCGATTCCTGCCTGCTGGGCGAGGCCTTCACCACGGACGGCCGGATCAAGGCCATGGACCTGGACACCCTCGCCGACGACCGGCACTTCTTCCCCAACTACAACGCGGCGCCGGAGCTGCACGCGAAGACGCTGGAGAAGTACCCGGCGATCGCAAGCCTCCTGGACCCCCTGTCGAAGCGGCTGACGACGGAGACGGCGCAGCGGCTCAACGCGCTGGTGGACGTGGAGGGGCGGGACCCGCACGACGTGGCGAAGGAGTGGCTGATCGCGGAGGGGTTCATCAAGGAGGGGTGACCGGTGACCTCCGGAGCGGGGATGCAAAGAAGTAGTTGCAAAGAAACCCTTGCATAGGGTTCTTTGCAACTCTACTGTTGAGGCATGCCCGAGAAGAGCGCCGATTCCCAGAAGCCCGCCGAGCCGAAGGTCCGCAAGCTCGACCCGCACTCCCTGCGCGGCCTGGCCCACCCGCTGCGCATCCGCCTGCTGGGCGCCCTGGGCCGGTACGGGCCGGCCACCGCCTCGCAACTCGCGGAGCGGCTCGGGGAATCGAGCGGGGCCACCAGCTACCACCTGCGCCAACTCGCCGCGCACGGGTTCGTCGAGGACGCCCCCGAGCACGGCAAGGGCCGGGAGCGCTGGTGGCGGGCCTCCCAGGACGGCACCCAGTTCGACGAGGCACTGATCTACGACACCGACCCGGCCACACGCGGTGCCGCGGAGGTCTTCCTCGCCGAGATCGTGAAGATCCACGAGCAGGAGCTGTCGACCTGGCTGGGCGCCTCGCACACCTGGCCCATGGAATGGCGGCGGAGTTCGGAGCTCAGCGACTTCACGCTGAAGCTGACCGCCGAACAGACCCACGAGCTGGTCCTCAAGGTCCACGACCTGATCAACAGCTACCGCGACCTGCCGCCCTCGGAGGGCACGGAGATGGTGCGCTTCCACACGCACGCCTTCCCGGTCCACAGCAAGTAGCGCCCACACAGCACTCTCAGCACCCCTTTCGCAGAAGGAGCCCTGCCGTGCACGCCTTCAGCCATGCCCAAATCCATGCCGCGACCCACGCCACCCTCACCGCCCAGGCCGCCGCCTGGCGCCGCGCGCGAGAGGCCGGACCGGACGCCTCCCACGTTCCCCACCTGCGCGCCCCCGCCCTGCGCAACCAGCTCGGCGAGACCCTGATCGCGCTCGGCATCCGCATGATCCAGCCCGCGCACCTGCACGCACGCATCACCCGCAACACCCGGATCTCCCGCCCGCACGGCGGCATCGCGTGAGCCGTCGCCCCTTCATCGCCGTCCTGATCGCCAACACCATCTCGATAGCCGGGAGTTCACTGACCCTCATCGGGGTCCCCTGGTTCGTGCTCCAGACCACGGGCAGCGCCGGCCGGGCCGGGATCGTCGCCTTCTGCGCCACCCTGCCCGTGGCGGTGGCCGCCCTCGTCGGGGGCCCGGTCATCGACCGGCTCGGCCGCCGCCGGGTCTCTGCCGCCTCCGACCTGATCTGCGGACTGTCCGTGGCCGCGATCCCGCTGCTGCACTACACCGGGCTGCTGGAGTTCTGGATGCTGTGCGCGCTGATGGCCGTCGGCGGGCTCGTGCACACCCCCGGGCTGGCCGCCCGCTACGTCCTGCTCCCCCATCTCGCCGAACACGCCGGCACCACCGTCGCCCGCGCCGCCAGCCTCTACGACGCCGTCTCGCGCGGAGCCCGCATGATCGGGGCGGCACTGGCCGGCGTGCTCATCGCCACGATCGGCGCCGAGTCGGTCCTGCTCCTCGACGCGGCCACCTTCGGCGCCTCCGCACTGCTGGTCACCGCGTTCCTGCGCGGGATACCGGCCGCCGAGCCGCAGCGGGCCGCCGAGAAGGTGTCACTGGCCGGCTACCGGGCCGAACTGGCGGAGGGCTGGCGGTTCCTGGCCCGCACCCGCCTGCTGCTGGGCATCACGGTGATGGTGATGATGACCAACGGCATCGACCAGGGCTGGTCCTCGGTCCTGCTGCCCGTGCACGGCCGCGAAGCCCTCGGCGGAGCCGCCGCGCTGGGCCTGCTGATCGCCCTCTTCGGCGGGTTCGCGCTGCTGGGGGCCCTGCTCTACGGAGCCTGGGGCGAGCGGTTCCCCCGTAGGGCCGTGTTCGCCGCGGCGTTCCTGCTGTGCGGGGCACCGCGCTACGTGGTCGCCGCCTTCACCGACACCCCGCTGCCGCTCGCGGTGACGATGGCGCTGTCCGGGCTGGGCGCGGGCGTGCTCAACCCGATCCTGACCACGGTGATGCTGGAGAAGGTGCCCGACGAGCTGCGCAGCCGGGTCATGGGCGTGACCCAGGCCGGCTGCGAGCTGACGATGCCGCTGGGCGGGCTGGCCGCGGGGCTGCTGGTCGACGGCTTCGGGGTGACGCGGGCGCTGCTGGTGTTCGGCGGGGTGTACTTCCTCGTCACGCTCTCCCCGCTGGTGTTCCCGTCCTGGCGCGGCATGGAGGCGGCGCCCCGGCTCAGCAGGACGGAACCGATTCGCCCTTCTGCAGAGCCCGCAGCGCGTTCACCGCATCCGTCAGCGAAGTGACGGGGACCAGCCGGAGCCCCTCGGGGAGTTCGGACCTGGCGTCCGAGCACTCCGCCGCCGGTACGAGGAACACGCTCGCCCCGTCGCGCCGCGCGGCCTGAGTCTTCAGGGCCACCCCGCCGACCGCACCGACCTCGCCGGCCGCGGTGATGGTGCCCGTACCGGCGATGGTGCTGCCGCCGGTGAGATCGCCGCCGCTGCCGTTCCCGTCGAGTTTGTCGACGATGCCGAGGGAGAAGAGCAGCCCGGCGCTCGGACCGCCGACGTCGGCGAGGTTCAGCTCGACCTTCACGTCCTTCGGGTCCTTGTGGAGGTAGCCGAGAGCGGCCTCGGAGGCCGTCGACTGCGACTTGGTCATCTCCTCCAGGTTGTGCTCCTCGATCTCCTTGTCGCTTCCGCCCGACGGGTACACCGACTCCCTGGGCATGACCGCCCGGGAGGTGTCGAACCAGTCGCCGACCAGCTCGGGGAGGGTGACGGAGGTGGAGGGGCCGGTGGCCTGGATGGTGGTCATCCGCAGCTGGCCCTTGGTCTCGCGGGTGGGCGCCCCGGTGATGGCGATGACCTGCTTGCCGTCGCGGGCGCCGAGCACGTCGGCCGTGAGGCCCGGCTGCGCGATCACGAAGGGCAGCGGGGCGAAGGCCGCGACGGCGAACAGCGCGAGCACGGGCACGGCGCAGACGGCGAGGGCGGCGGGACGCGGCAGGCGTGTGAGGCGAGAGAGCACCGGGCCAATCTAGCGCGGGTGCCCCCGAACGGGTCGAGCCGCGCCCCCGGCGGTCGGGGGCGCGGCTCGGTGTCCGGATGTGCTGCGCGTGCGGCTGCGCGGCTCAGCGCAGGGCGTCGGCCACCTCGCGGGCGGCGTCCACGACGCGCGGGCCGACCCGCTCGGGCACGGCGTCGGCCAGCATGACGACGCCCACGCTGCCCTCCAGCCCGGTGATGCCCACGAGGGGTGCGGCAGCGCCGCTGGCACCCGCTTCGAGCTCCCCGTGGGTGAGCGTGTACCCGGGCTCGATGAGCGTGCCCTGACGGGCGGCCAGGATGGCCCGGCCGGCTGCCCCGCGGTCCAGCGGATGGCGGAAGCCGGGCCGGTAGGCCACGTGGTAGTCGGTCCAGGTCGGCTCGACGACCGCCACGGCGAGCGCTTCGGTTCCGTCCACGAGGGTCAGGTGCGCGGTGGCGCCTATGTCCTCGGCGAGGGAGCGCAGCGCGGGCAGCGCCGCCTCGCGCACGAGCGGGTGCACCTGGCGGCCCAGGCGCAGCACCCCGAGCCCGACGCGGGCGCGGCCGCCGAGGTCGCGGCGGACCAGGGCGTGCTGTTCGAGGGTGGCCAGGAGGCGGTAGACCACGGTGCGGTTCACACCGAGGCGGTTGGAGAGCTCGGTGACGGTCAGACCGTGGTCGGTGTCGGCGAGCAGTTTGAGAACTCGGAGTCCTCGGTCGAGAGTCTGGGAGGTTTCCGCGGTCACGACGCCTCTCCCTCTTTCGGTGGGCGGCGGTGACTCTCTGGGGATAGCGCCGCCGGTCCCTCGGCGACGCACGGAGAGGCCGCCGGTAGCGGCCATGGCACCGGCTGCGCTCCCGCGGCGGCGCTGCCACGGGGCGTTCGATGCCGGGACACTAGCGAGCGGGTTCGCTCAGCGGAAGGGCTCGTCCAGAATCCGGGCGCCTACTGCCCTTTTATGCCGGTTGAAAACGCGCATCGCCGCCAATTCGTGACCTTCGGCCCCCGGCCTCGACCCCCGTTTCCGGGCTGCCCCGTGCGGCCCCGCAGGGCCTCCCACCACGGGTGCGGCGCCACCGCTACGACGGCCCGGGCGGGCGGGGACCGTACAAAACTCCCCCGCCCCCCGTGCCGGATTCCGTAGGAAATCACCGCATCCGGGTGGCCCACTCCTGGACCTTCTTGATCCGCTCGCGCAGCTGTCCCGCCGTGGCTTCCGCGCTCGGCGGTCCGCCGCACACGCGGCGCAGTTCGGTGTGGAGCACCCCGTGCGGTTTGCCGCTCTGGTGGACGTACGCACCGACCATCGTGTTCAGCGACTTCCGCAGCTCCAGCAGCTCCTTGTGGGAGACCACCGGGCGCCGGTCGGCCGGCAGCTCCAGCAGGTCCGCCTCCGAGTCGGGCTTGCGCTTGCTGTGCGCGATCTGCCGCGACTGCCGCTTCTGGAGCAGCATCTGCACCTGGTCGGGCTCCAGCAGCCCGGGGATGCCGAGGTAGTCCTGCTCCTCCTCGCTCCCCGGATGCGCTTGCATGCCGAACTCGGCGCCGTCGTACAGCACCCGGTCGAAGACGGCGTCGGACTCCAGTGCCTCGAAGGACATCTGCTCCTCGTCGCCGGTGTCCTCGTCCTCCTGCTTGTTCGCCTCCTCCATCTCCTTCTCGGAGTCGGCGTACGGGTCTTCCTCGCCCTGCTTCTTCGGCTTGTCGAGGACGTGGTCGCGCTCGACTTCCATCTCGTTGGCGAAGCCCAGCAGGTAGGGAATGGTCGGCAGGAACACCGAGGCCGTCTCGCCGCGCCGGCGCGAGCGCACGAAGCGGCCGACGGCCTGCGCGAAGAACAGCGGGGTCGAGATGGTGGTGGCGTACACGCCGACCGCGAGCCGGGGCACGTCGACGCCCTCGGACACCATGCGGACGGCGACCATCCAGCGGTCGTTGCTCGCGGCGAACTCGTCGATCCGCTTCGAGGCGCCGGTGTCGTCGGACAGCACGACGGTGGCCTTGCTCCCCGTGATCTCCCGAATCAGCTTGGCGTAGGCGCGCGCGGAGTCCTGATCGGCGGCGATGACCAGCCCACCCGCGTCCGGGATGCCCTTCCTGACCTCGGTCAGCCGCTGGTCGGCGGCGCGCAGCACGTTCGGCATCCAGTCGCCGCGCGCGTCGAGGGCCGTACGCCAGGCCTGCGAGATGGCGTCCTTGGTCATCGGCTCGCCGAGGCGCGCGGCGATCTCGTCGCCCGCCTTGGTGCGCCAGCGCATGTTGCCGCTGTAGGAGAGGAAGATGACGGGCCGCACGACCCCGTCGCCCAAGGCGTTCCCGTAGCCGTAGGTGTAATCGGCGGAGGACCGCCGAATTCCGTCGTTCCCTTCCTCGTAAGCCACGAAAGGAATGGGATTCGTATCGGACCGGAAAGGCGTACCGGTGAGGGCGAGCCGTCGGGTCGCCGGGTCGAACGCCTCCAGGCAGGCCTCGCCCCAGGACTTCGAGTCACCGGCATGGTGGATCTCGTCCAGAATCACCAGGGTCTTGCGCTGCTCGCACCGGTTGCGGTGCAGCATCGGGCGCACGCCCACACCCGCGTAGGTGACGGCGACCCCGTGGTAGTCCTTGCTGAGCGGCCCCGCGGAGTAGTCCGGATCCAGCCGGATCCCTATCCGGGCGGCGGCTTCCGCCCACTGCTTCTTCAGGTGCTCGGTGGGCGCGACGACGGTCACCTGCTGCACCACGTGGTGGTGCAGCAGCCAGGACGCGAGCGTCAGCGCGAAGGTGGTCTTTCCGGCGCCGGGGGTGGCGACGGCGAGGAAGTCGCGCGGCTGGGTCTCCAGGTACCGGTCCAGCGCACCCTGCTGCCAAGCTCGCAGGGCGCTGGCGGTACCCCACGGCGCGCGGCCGGGGAAGGCGGGTGAGAGGTGGTGGGAGGCGGTAGTAGTCACGGTCTCCGGTTCGGGCTCTCGGCGGCGTATCCGTTCCGGGCGTGCATTCCGGGCATCGGTACGGCCAGCGGTACGGGCAGTCGTACGTAGGACAACCGGGCCACCTTACCGGCCCGGGCCCGCCCCTCGCGGAGGGACAGGCCCGTGACCTCGGCGCGTGCGGCGAGCGTCACATTCACCGGGCGAGGGCGCGCAGCCGCTCCCCGATCCGCCCGATGCCCTCCTCGTTGCCCGCCGCCACATCGATGACCAGGCCGTACGCGGCATCCTGATCGGCATCACCGAGATCGACGCCGTTGAGGGGGTGGCGGCGGCCCGCCGGCGCTTGAGGGCCCGCACGCGCAGGGCCGACACCAGCCAAATCCAGCCCCGCCGGCGCTTGAGGCGCCGGGGCCCGGGGGCAGACCCCCGGCGACGGTGCCGCGCCCGGCGAAGGGGGCTCAGCCGCGTCGGGGCTCCACATCCAGCCGGGTGGCGACCCACGCCCCCACCAGCGCCACGCAGGCCATCGGCAGGAACACCACCACGAACGCACCGGGGTGCGAAGCCCCGGCCCCCTCCGCCACGGAGTGCACCGCACCCACCGCTCCCCCGCCCAGCGCAGCGAACGCCGCGCCCCCGGCAGCAAGCAGCACCACGTTCGCCAGCGCGTCGGAGATCTGCAGCGAGGCGGAGTTCGCCCCCGCCTCCTCCGGCGCCGACAGCTTCAGCAGCAGCACGCTCGTGGAGCCGATGACGAGCCCCATCCCCAGACATCCCATCGCCCACACCAGCGCCAGGATCCACACCGGCACCCACTCCACGAGCACCGCCGGCACCCCGGCGATCGCCGCGGCGACCATGATCATGCCCAGCACCATCAGCCGTTCCCGGTACGGCGCCACCCGCCCCTGCGACTGCACCCACGAGCCGGCCGCCCACGTCACCCCGCCCAGGGCGAGCGAGAAGCCGGCCATCGTCGGGCTCAGCCCCCGCTGGGTGACCAGCATCAGCGGTACGAAGCTCTCCGCCGCGATGAACGACCCCGCCGCCACGCCCCGCAGCAGCACCACCGACGGCAGCCCGCGCCGCGCCAGGTAGGTCCCGCGCGGCAGCAGCCCCAGCACCGCGGGCACCAGCAGGGCCGCCCCCGCGAGCCCCGGCAGCAACGACAGCCACCTCACATCCTGCGCGGCGTACTGCAGCAGCCCCGCACCGACCGAGATCCCCAGCGCCAGCCGGATCCGCCGCCGGTCGAACGCCACGGGCGGAGCCCCGGGGTCCACCGGCCCGGAGGCGCTCCGCCGTATCGCCGGCAGCGCCACCGCGAGCGGTACGAAGACCAGCGCGGGTATCCCGAGGAAGACCCAGCGCCACCCGAGGTGCTCGGTCACCGTCCCCGCCGCCAACGGCCCGACGATCGAGGGCACGACCCAGCTCGCGGCGAAGGCCGCCATGATCGCGGGCCGCAGCCGCTCCTCGTAGGCCCGGCTGACGACCACGTAGAGCGCAACGATGACCAGCCCGCCCCCGAACCCCTGCACGGCCCGACCGAGCACGAACATCCACATCGCCCCGGCGGTCCCGGAACACACCAGCCCGGCGGCGAAGGAACAGATGCCCACGGTCAGCGGCCGCAGCGGCCCCTGCCGGTCGGCCCACTGCCCGGAGAGCACCATGCCGAAGAGGCTGGTCGTGAAGTAGGCGGAGAAGGCGAAGGCGTAGAGCGCGATCCCGTCCAGCTCCCGGGCGGCCACGGGCATGGCGGTCCCGACGGCGGTCGCCTCGAAGGCGATCAGGAAGATGACGGAGATGATCCCGATGCTGAGCGTCCGGTACGCGGGACCGAGGATCCCGCCCTCTGGGTGGTCGGGTATCGGGGCGGGTGCGGTGGTTCGCTTCGGGAGGACGCTCATCGCCCCAGAGTAAGGCTCGTACCGACCTTTCGACCCTGTCATTACGGCGGATCCCGCCCCCGCCTCCAGCCCTAGGCCAAAGGTCCCGCGGGCCCTCCACCCTCCCCTCTGTGAACGCGGCATGGCAGTCACATTGCACGCCCCGCGATTCCCTTCCCCGCCCGCTCCCGCCCTCGTACGGTCATACCCATCACCACCACCCAGCCGTGTGCCCGAGTGGTTGAGGGACTCGCCTGCAAAGCGAGTTACGCCGGTTCGATTCCGGTCACGGCTTCTGATGGCCCGACCAGCCATAACGAATGGGCGGCACCCCACACGGGGTGCCGCCCATTCGGCTGTTCGTCTCAGTTCCCGTCTCACTTCGCCGGTACGAGCACGTCGGCCGCACCGTCGTCGCCCTCGTCCGGCCCATCCGCCGCGGCCTTCCAGATCAGCCCGTCGACCTGCCGCGCGACGTCGGTCCGTACCGCGTCGACCATGTGCTGGTACCGCGCGGCCATGGCCGTGGTCGACCAGCCCATGAGGCCCATGACGGCCCGCTCGGGGACGCCGAGGATAAGCAGCACCGTGGCGGCCGTGTGCCTGGCGTCGTGCAGGCGCCCGTCACGAACCTTCGCTTCGACGAGCAGCGCCTTCCACTCGGCCCAGTCCCTACGGTGCGAAGGGCTGCGCCCGTGCTCGTCGGGGAACACCCAGTCCCCTTCTACCCAGCGCTTCCCCACGGCCTGCCGCTCCTCCTCCTGGACCTTGCGGTGGGCGCGCAACAGGTCGACGAGCTGCTCCGGGAGACCGACCGCGCGACGGCCGGCACGCGACTTGGTGACGGAGGTCTCCGGGTTGCTGCGCCGCCTCTCCGGGCAGTACCCGGCCTTCCGTCCGCAGGGGTCGCTGCACCCGTGCGCATACTGCGGGCGGTGGCGACTCCGGCGGACCACGAGAAACCCACCCTCAAGGTCCACGTCCTCCCACTTCAGGGCCAGCACCTCCCCCTGACGCAGCCCGAGGGCGAGCGCGACGGCCCAGCGCGCCGAATTCCGCTGCCGGCCAGAGGCCTCCAGCAGCCGCTGCACCTCTTTGACTGTGTAGGGCTCCGCCTCGTAGTCGCCGGTCTTCGGCGCCTTGGCCAACTGGACCGGGTTCTTCCCGAGGTGGCCGCGGCGCACTGCCTCGTTGAGCGCGGTGCGGAAGGTGCGGTGTACCTGGTGAGCGGTCGCGGGCTTGCTGCCGCTGGCCTGCATCTTCGTGTAGAAGGTCTCGATGTGCTCGGGCTTGAGCCTGTCGAGACGGTGCGCTCCGAGTCCAGGGATGAGGTGCTTCCGCACGGCAACGCCGTACCCAACCATCGTGTTGTCGTTGACGACGAGGGGCGCGACGTTCTCGATCCAGTGCGTTAGCCAGGCCTTGACGGTCATGGCCTTGCCCGGCTTGCGCACGGTCTTGGCCTCCCGGTCCTTCTCCAGTTCCCGTACGGCGGCCGTGACCTCGGCACGGGTCTTACGCTCGACGTGGCGCCGGTCAGGTGCACCGTCGTCGCGCACACCGACGGTGACACGGCCGTGCCACTTTCCGTCCTTCCCGAAATAGATGGAGCTGCGGCCGTTGGGCTGGCGGGTCCGCTTGTTCTCTGTCATGGGCAGCCCCTTCAGGCAGCGGTGGAGGTAGGGCGGTGCGCTTCACGGAGCCGTGCGAGGAAGTCGGTCACGGCTTCCGCCGGCACGCGGCGAAGCCGACCGATGGGCACGGACTCCAGCTGTCCGGAGCCGATGAGGTGAAAGCACGTGGTCCGGCCGATGGAGAGTCGGCGGGCTGCCTCTTCGACGGTCAGAAGAACGAGCGATAGGTCTGCGGAGTGAGTCGGGGCGACATGAACCTCGTGCATGAGCACGCTCCTTGGCAGGGGTCGTGGCGTGGTGTCCGAGCCCGGGATTTCTGCGTCACCGCGTCATCTGCGTCATTTACCGCTCTGACCTGCGGTTTTGTGGTGACGCAGTGAGGGCTCGTGTGTCACCGGCTGCGTCACCGTGCGTCTTTGGGTGTCGGAGGAGGTGACGCAGGTGACGCAGGATGACGCAGCCGTTGGCCGTCTGCGTCACCCGCGTATTCGCAGATCACAGGTCGTTTAGGGGCTTCTGGTGACGCGGGTGACGCAGGATCTCTTCTCTTAGGAAAAAGAGGGGGGTGGTTTCTGTTGTGGTGCGCTCTGCTCAAGACGAAGGAGGGGCCGCTTCGCGGCGCGACCCTTGCGGCGGCGGCAAGCCGCCGGACAGGCAAGAGGAGCACCCCACCCGGCGAGGCGTGCTCCTCTTGCTTGTACGGGTGCGGCCCACAGGGCGCGGGTCAGAACGCCTCTTGCTGGTGGCCCGGAGGCTCGGGGGCGGGTCGGGTCATCGCGATGTAGCGGGCCGCTTTGGTGCGCCCCCAGTCGACCAGCACACCGCGTGCGGCGAGGGTGGGCTGGAGGCGCTTGAGGCGGTCGGAGAAGACCTTGCCGGTGGTGGGCCACCCCTTGGGCAGGGGCCGGAAGTCCTCGCCCGCGTAGAGCTGGGTGACGGCGTGCAGCCACTCCGCCGACGTCATCCGGACCTCCTCGCCCGGCTCGGCGCCGGCGGCTTGCTTGAGAACGGCCTGCGCCATGAGGTCACCCTCGATCACGTCGTCGTTGAGTTCGTCCAGGCCCGCCCGGTAGGCGTTGAGGGACCCGAAGCCGCTCGCGGCGTCGAGCTGCGCGCACAGGTGGGCGAAGTCGGCCATGCGCAGGTCGGTGGGGATGTCGGCGTCGGCGGCCCGGACTTTGACGGTGAGGTCCAGGAGGGAGCCGAGGATGACCGGCAGTACCTGCGCGTACTCCGCCCACAGCTCCGCCTCGGTCCGCCGAACGCGGGGCCGCACCAAGCGCAGGGGCAAGAGGCGTTCGGCGAGGTCGGGACGGATAACGCCCACGTCGATGCCGGTCAGCAGCAGGGGCCGGCGGTAGCGGGAGCGGTAGACGTCGCCGTCGCTGAACAGCGCCCGCTTGATGCTCTCGGCCCCGGTCACGATGCAGCACATCAGGTCGGACAGGTCCGGCGGCAGGTGCGAGAGGTTGTCCAGGGCCGTGATCCATCCTGCGGCCACGGCCGTGATCAGGTTCTCCTCGTCCTTCGGGGCCCGGCGCAGGTCGCTGGTCATGCCCTCCACGATCCGCATCAGCATGCGAGCCGCGGTGGACTTCCCCGCGCCCTGGGGGCCGGTGAGGAACGGCGCGGGGACGGGCACGGACGGCTCCAGGCAGCCGATCACCCAGGCGACGGCCAGGCACTCGCTCTCCGCCCCGGCGAAGTTGCACAGCCGCAGCAGAGCATCGATCCCCTTCCCGTCGGTGTCCCGCTCGGGAAGGGGCAGTTCGCCGGTGAGTTGGGTGCGGCGCCAGCACACCTCGCGCGGGTCGGGGACGCGGATGTCCCAGCCGGTGGGGTGGATGCGGACGGACTGGCCGTCGTCTCGGCCCAGGTCAAGCCAGGTCGCGCCGTCGAATCCCGGGGCGACCCGGATGTGGGTGGCCTGGACGTCCTGGCTGAGGGCCAGTGCTTCGATCAAATCCAATGCCTCCTTGAGTGCGGTGCCGTTGAAGGAGCCGATCCCGTCGTTGTAGAGGCCGACCATGAGTTCCTGGCGGTGGCTGCCGGTCGTGCCCTGGGAGCGGATCGGCCGTGCGACGGGGTGGCCGTTTCTCTGCGCGTACACGGTGCCTTCGGTGGTGCGGAAGTACCGGAAGTGGTCCTGCGCGTAGTCGGTGATGATCTGCCGTGCCGGGTTCTTCTCGTCCTCGGGCACGGTCACATCCCCAATGCGGTGCGGGCGTTGGTCCAGGCGTCCTCGCAGTGCCGGACGGATTCGCCCTTGCCTTGCGCGGCGGTGAACAGCCGTCCGGTGTGGGCTTCGGTCAGGCATCCGCACCGGCCGTGGGCGGACAGCACGGCGAGGAACGTCCGGTACACGGTCGTGTGGATGGCTTCGGTCGCCGCGGTGATGCGTTGCTCTGCCATGGCGATGCCCCGTTCCAGGTAGACGGGCGAGCGGTGCGGGCACTGCCCGCCCCCGGCCGGCACGGCCACGATGACGTGGCGGGCCTGCCTTGCGGAGGGGTCCTTGACCACGAGCGCACGCACGACGTCCGCCAGCGCGGCCATCGCTCCGGCGCCGGGGCCGCGCCAGCGGACGTAGGACATCGTGGACTTCACGTCGACCCCGGGGCGGACCCCGTTCTTCGACTGCATGGCGCCCCGGTAGATCCAGTGCTCGCCCCGCGTCGTCGGCACGACCGTGGTGGCGGGAAGGGTCTGGCGCGCCCAGGCGACGGCTTGAGTGTCGTCTAGGTCCACGACGGTCAGATCGGCACCGCCGGGGTGGTAGGCGACGGCCTCGGCCTGACGCCAGGCGCGGGCCCAGGCCGGGCCGGTGAGGATGTCCGGGTAGGTGGTGGCGGCGCCCCAGGCGTGGCAGGGAGCCGGGCACCGGCAGGGCCCGGCAGCCTTCATGTGGGGTCGGTCCCCGCACGCCGAGCGGGTGCAGGCCGGGCAGTTCCCGAACGGCTCCTTCCCCTTCCGCAGCGGCAGCACGGGCAGGCCGATCTCCGCGAGCCAGAGCGCCGTACGCAGGTGTCCTCGTGCGTTCGTCGGCACGCTCATGTCGCGCTCCTGACGCCGCCGTACCCGGCGCACGGCGCCGGCAGGTGAGGGGGCCGGACGGTGGTCTCTCGCGGAATGTCGATGGGGTGGGTCATGCTGGGGTTCTCCTGTTTCTGTCGAAGGGACGGAGAGCCGGGGCGGTCGCGGTCTTTGGCGAGAGGCGACCGCCTCGGGCATATCTAGGCGGCGGTGGCGTGCTCTGTCGCCCCGGTCTGCCGGAGTAGGGCGTGGAGGGCTTGGGCGGCCTGTTGCGGGACCACCCCGTTGCCGAGTGCCTTGAGCTGGGCGGTGCGGGACAGCCCCGGTACGTCGGTGACGTGGCCGGTGGGCAGCCCCATGAGCCATTCGACGAAGGCGGGGCTTAGTCGATGGCGATCGTCAGTTGCCCAGGGGGCACGTCGTCCGAGGATGCTTTCCCATCGATGTATGGCGGGTGCGAAACGATCCCAGTCAGCGTCGGGTTGCCCCGCCCGTAGGTCGGGCTGGTTCGCTCCCCGTCCGATGCCGTTGGTGTCGGCAGGAGGAGGCGTGCTGCATCGAGGAGCGTCATGCCGTACCCGGTCCCGTAAGGCGTTCCGTCGGGCCGGTAATTCGCCGTGGTTCCGGGAAACGAGGCGTTGGGTGTCGGCAGCAGGTTCACCGTGGTCCGCAGGTCCAGCCCCCCGTCGCCGTGTGCCCCAGCTCCGTTCGTGTCCGAGGTCCGCGGAGTCGGCAGCAGCGGCGAGGATGAAAAGCCGTTGTCGGGCGTGGGGAGCGCCGGCCTCCGATGCGCGTACAAGGCACCACTCCGCATCGAACCCGAGGCGGGCAAGGTCGGCGAGGACGGTGTCGAATCCCAGTCGAAGGTGCCCTGCGACGTTCTCAAAGACCGCGAGTCGGGGTCGTAGAACGCCAAGGGCGTGGGCGATGTGGGGCCAGATGTGCCGGGCATCTTCGGTTCCCTTCCGCTTGCCGGCGGTGCTGAACGGCTGGCATGGGTAGCCGCCGAGGACGACGTCGACCGGCGGCACCGCCGTCCAGTCCGTGGCCGTGATGTCGCCCAGGTTGGGCACCCTCGGGTGGTGGTGAGCAAGGATGCGGGCGGCTCCGGGATCGTTGTCCGCAACCCACGCGAGCGATCCGCCGAACACCTGCTGTACTGCCATGTCCAAGCCGCCGTATCCGGTGCACAGCGACCCGAGCCGCAGCCCAGAGGGAGGGCTCATGCGGGTTCTCCTGTTTCTGTCGAAGGGACGGAGAGCCGGGGCGGTCGCGGTCTTTGGCGAGAGGCGACCGCCCCGGGCACAGCTACAGGTCGGTGAGCGCGGCCGTGGGGATCTCGTAGACGTCGATGACGTCCTTCACGCCGTGCCAGCGGCCCGCGGTGTGGTGGATGTAGACGACGTGGAGCGGGATGCCGTCACGGCTGGTGAAGGCGTAGACGTTCACGGCGTCCACGTTCTGGACGCTCTCGCGTGCGCCGCTGATGTGGGACAGGACCCCGATCACGCTCATGGGCTCGGGCCGGTACCGCACGCCGTCCACCTGCGTGTAGAGCGTGGGGTGCTGGGTCGCGCTCAGGGTGGGGCTCATGGAGGGCTCCTTCAGCCGTGGAAGTGGTTGCGCTTGAAGACGGCCCGGCGGATGTTGACGACCGTCCCGCCGGTGCGGCCGTGGTTGTTGCCGAGGACCTGGGTGGCGATCCATCCGCCGAAGATGACGGCGGCCAGGATGACGAGCTGCTGGATCAGCGCGGCGACGGCGGCGATGAAGGTGGTCAGGAGCATCAGCCCGCCGCAGGCCGCCGCGAAGCCGATGCCGCCGAGGGCGATGTTGACGGCGAGCGGGTTGACGGCCGGCCGCTCCGCGACGGGCTCGGGGGCCTTCGTGGGGGCGATGGCGTAGCCGGTGATGATGCGGCCGTCCGGAAGCTGGATCGTCTGCACGTCCGGCAGCGGGTGCGGCTGCTGGACCACCAGCGGCGCCGGGGCCATGGGGACCGGCCGGTGAACCTTGGTGGCGGTCTCCCAGCGGGTCGGGTCGTGGTGGTTCAAGGGGTGCCTCCTACAGGTCGGGTATGGCGTTGATGAGGGAGTTGATGACTTCGGTGACGGCGGGGGCGGCGCCGGTGGAGGCGAGGTAGAAGCCGAACATCACGGCGACGAAGGCGGAGCCGACGCCGAGGGTCTTGGAGCGCAGGAGGAGCGCGAGGAGGAGCCCGAAGAGGGCGACGAGGGTGATGGTGACGGCCAAGGAGGCCTCCTTGCTCGGGGTTGAGGGGTTCTACTTGCGGCGGTTGGCGCGGGCGTCTTCGCGGGCCTGGGCGACCTCGCGGATGCGGTCGATCTCGTTCTCGATGCGCTTGGTGGACTTGCCGCGCTGCTGGCGGCGGACGGCCTTGGCGCCGAGGTAGACGACGCGGGCGAGTTCTCCGAGGCTGTGCGGGTCCTTGTCGGTGAGCGCGAACTTTTCACGGGCCATGACGGGTCCTCCCTTGGGGTTAGCGGGTGCCGGCGCGGTGGATGCGGGCGGCGCGGTTGTGGAGGCGGCGGCCGACGCGGACGCGTATGCCGTGGCCGTGGCAGCGGCGGCAGACCTTGCCGCGCTTGGGTCGTCCCTTGCGGTCGAACTTGAGGAGTTGGCCGACGCCGTCGCACTTGCGGCAGGTGCCGAACGGGGAGAGCCAGCACCGGACGCCGTAACCAAGAGTGACGGCGAGTAGGCAGGCGCTAGCGAGCAGGGCAAGGCTCATCGAGGCCCTCCTGGGCGGATTTTCGGGGTTTTCGCAGGTGGGCCGCTAGACGCTAGCGACCTGATCAGGTGCGGCTTTGGTCGCTAGCGAGGTTGCTAGGTCTAGCGACGTGGGTTGCTAGACCTAGCGGCCTTCGGGGCTACTTCGCGGCCCGGTTCTTGTCACGTTTGGTGATGGCGTCGATGATGTGCTGGCGCTCGATGCCGCGCCGGTTGGCGCCCTTGCCGGTCTCGGTCTTGCCCCATACCTGGTCGGTCTTGATGCCGAACGGCTTGAGGACGGTGCCGAGCTGGTCGGCCTTCGCGCGGCCCTCCAGCTCGGCCCACGGCCCGTAGGCGCCGGGGTCGAGTTCGGCGAGGCGGTCCACGATGACCTCGGACCACACCTTGTCCTCGGAACGGCCAAGGACGGTGGCGATGTCGTCCAGGATCGCGTCCGCGCTGCGAGCCGCGGGGACCTCGCCGATCGCGTCGCCGGTCAGGGTGCCTTCCTCCTCGCGCAGGGCGCGGGCGCGGACGAGGATGCTGTCGGCGTCGCGGCCGTCGGCGAGGTAGGTGCGCACGATTCCGGAGTCGTCGCTCATGCCCTTGAGGAGGCCGACGCCCTTGTGGGACTTCAGGAGGCGGGAGGCGTCCAAACCCTCCGAGTAGGAACCTGCGCCGAGGACGACGTCGGACACCTGCCAGGAGCCGACCCGCAGCGAGAACCGGGCCTGGTGCTGGTCACGGAGCACGGACGGGCAGGCCTGGTCGTCGGGCTTCTGGGTGGAGTTCATGACCGAGACCCCGACGGCCGGCGCGACACGGGCGAGGTAGACCAGCAGGTCAAGGATCGTCCTGCCGTGGACGGGGTGCTGCAGGTACTCCTGCACCTCATCCAGCACCACGAGGGTGAGCGGCATGTTCAGCTTCTTGTCCCGGGACAGTTCCGGGGTGAGCTTGCCCTCAGGGCAGATGTGCAGCGGCAGTTCGGAGAGGCGGTGGTAACGGTCCTCGACGTCCGCTTTCAGCTCCATCAGCGCGTTGATGAGGTGTTCTACGGGGTCGAAGCCGTTGCGGGGCACGATGCCGAACCCGATCCGGTGCGCGACCTTGGAGAAGGACCGCCAGTCCGGGGAGGCCTTCCCGTCGAACAGGATGATCCGCACGTACGGGTCCAAGGCGGCGGCCAGGACGATGGAGCGGGCGGAGAACGTCTTGCCCTGGCGGGGGACGGCTCCGACCAGGAGGGACAGCCACAGCATGCTGGCCATGACCGGGTTGCCGCGCTCGTCCACGCCCCATGGGAACGGCTTCCAGAAGTCCACCCTCGTTGCACCGAGGAGCGGGGTGCGGCCGGCGGGGACGGCGAGCGGGTCGCGGTCGGCGATCCACATCGAGACCCGGCGGGCGCTGGTCTCGTCGCGGTCCAGGAAGAGCTGGGTGGGTGAGATGTCGATGCCCGAGGCGAGCGGCACGTGCTTCTTGAGCGCGTCCTCGAACGTCTTGCCGTAGGGGAGGTCGACGACGACCCGCCATCCGTCGCCGTCGCGGCCGATCGGGCGGGGGAAGGCGATGCCCTGGTCCTTGACGGTAAGGCCGGCGGCGGCGAAGGCGCGGGTGATGATGTCGGAGGACAGGCGGCGCTTGCGGAAGGTGACCTTGGCCCGGTCGATGAGCGGCTTGTCCGCCGGGGCCCCGACCACTCCGAGCGTGGTGGTCAGTGCGGCGATGGAGAGCATGAGCATCCACGACGGGGCCATGACGTAGACGGTCAGGGCGGCGGCCAGGCCGACGAACCCGGCGACCGCGGCGACGATGCCGCGCAGGCGGACGCGGTCGTTGCGCTGCCGGGACAGGCTCAGGTACTCCCCCGCGTCCTCGGCGCGCACGGCGGCGAGGCGGAGGTTCTTGCCCTCGGCGTCGAACACCCAGCGGCCGGCCGCGGCCGACCAGCGCCAGGCCCCGCGGGGGGCGTAGGCCAGGATCTTCGGCGTGTAGACGACCGGGAGTCGGAGTGCGTGGTAGCCGACGAGGGTGGAGTAGTGGCGGACGGCCCAGCGGCGGACGGCGGTCCGCTGGTCGGGGAGTTTGACCCAGTCGGGCAGGACCGGCTGACGGGTCTTGTCGTGGGCCTGCATCCACTCCGCGACCGACGGCGGGTACACCTGGCGGGGCGGGTCGACCGGGGCTCCGTCGGCGATGTCGTGCGAGTCGTCGGTGTCGGGGAGTTCGGCCTGCCACTCACCGGGCAGGACCTCGCCCACGCCGGGGGCGTCGGGTCCGGGGGGGGTCTTCTTGGGGAAGGGCATCACCTTGGCCGTGTGCTCGTCCGGGCCCTCGGCGTGCGGGAACGGGGTGGTCTCGGTCACGACGGTTCGACTCCTTCGGGGTAGGCGCAGGGGATGCACACGCCGAGCTGGGCGGGGATGACGTATCCGGCATCGCGCCGGCATTCGGGGCAGGTACGGCGGGCGGTGTTGGCCTTGGCCAGCGCGGCGGTCTTGGCCGGGGTCATCGGCCGTACGGGCTTGGCCCGGTCGACGCGGTAGAGGAACGCGGTCAGCGGGCCGCGCCGGAAGCGCGGGCGGAGCACCTGACCGGCGATGTCCTGGCCGCCGGGACGGAGCCCGAGGGCTCGGAGCTGGCGGCGGGTTGCGAGACCGTCCGGGGCCAGGCGCCAGGGGAATGTGGGTATCCCGTGGGCGGCCCCGGTCGGGTCGAAGCAGCGGGCGAACGTCAGGCTCATCCGGCCACCGCCGCGACGGCAGTCGCCTGATCGGCGCGCTCGGCCTTGAGGGTGTCGCGCAGGGTGCGGCCGTTGGCCGACGAGGTGCGGACGGCCTTGCGGATCGCCTCCGCTGTCAGCTCGGCGTCCGGCCAGTCGGCTGTAGCCGACCGGGCCTCGCTGAGGAGTTGGTCCGGGGTGCGGGTCGGTCGGGGTGTGCGGGCCGACTCCGGGACCCGGCCGGTCGCCCGACGCGGGGCGTGCTGCACGGCGGCGACGGCCAGGGCCGGGGCCGACTGTGACAGCTCGACCGGCACTGGGTCGGCCGCCTCGATGGCGGGGAGTTCGGTCACCGCACTCGGGGCTGCGGGGGTCGACTCGTGCAGGTCAGACCCCAACCGATTTACGGTGGGCTGATCTGATTCATCCTGATCTGCGATCCGGGCCAATCGGTGGTGCAAGACTTTCGCAACGAGGTCGGAGCCGAAGAAGATGGACCCGACCGGGAGCGAGGTCGCCAGCAGCACGAGGACCCAGTTGGCGGGGTCCCAGTCGGCCAACTGCACCCGTCCACCGCCGTGCAGCTCAGGAACGAGTCCGTGCACATAGTTGAGGACCAGTGAGGCGATCGTGTACCCAGCCAGCACCCGCAGGGCGAACGTCTTGTCCTTGCCGGTGAGTACGAGGGTGGCGACCAGGGCCAGGGCCATCAGGCCGTCGACCACGAACGGGTAGAGCAGGGCGGCCGTGCCGTCGGCGCCGACGGCCTTGGCGACGTCGTGCTGAGCGTTCCAGGAGACGCGGAAGGCCATGGCGACCACGCCGACCAGGGCTGCCACGAGGAGGACTCGCGGCCACCGCTTCATCCGCGCCGGCGCCGTGGCCGGGGCGGTCACTGGGCCCCCCCGAGGTCGGGGTTGGTCAGGCCGGTCAGTTGCGCGATCTCGTCGCCGGTCAGCAGCGCCTGCCGGTCCATGGCGTGGGCGACGGTGGTGATGTGCGGCCACAGCAGCGCCACCGTGCGATCGGCCACGCGCCGGATGTGGGACCAGGACTTCCCGCCCGGCGGGGTGTGGCCGCGGCCGAGTCGGTAGCCGAACTGGGCCAGGGCGTCGATGGCCAGCTCGCGGTCGTGGCGTGCCTCGCAGCCCGCTTCCAGCTCCGGTGTCCACAGCCCGGTCTGCTTCAGGTAGCGGACGTGGGCCAGTTCCCCTGCGGCACACTGGGCCGCGTACCGCCAGGGCGAAACGTCAACGGCGACGTGCCGGGTGTTCCCCGTGACCGAGATAGTTCCGTCGGCGGACTGCCATGCGACGACCTGAGTGTCGATGATCTGCATGCCGTAGGCCATGGACAGAGCCGCGTGGCCCGCCTCGTGGAAGGCCAGGCCCAAGCGCACCTGCTCGTAGGGCAGGGAGTGCATGGATACGGTCGCCAGCGGCTCGCCCTTGTGGTCGAGCAGGTGCTCCGGCTGAGGTGCGGTCGAGTTCATGCCGCTACCCGGCCCTTGCCGGTGCGCCGGCGGCTGGCGGGGCGGGGTGCGAGCGGGACGACGTTGAACAGCTCGGGGGCGTGGGCCTCGATCACCTGGGCGGCGACCTGGCTGATGTCGTCCGGGAGGTTCGGGTAGTCGGCGAGGATGTCGCGGGCCGCATCCAGGCGGGCCGCACGCTCCTCGGCACTCTCGCCCTCCACGCCGAGCCACAGCTCGATGGGGGTGCCGAGGGCGAGTTCGATGAACTCGTCGGTGCTGAGGGCTTCACGGGTTCCGATGTAGGTACGCATGGTGCTCTCTCCTGAAGTCGAAGGGACGGTGGGGCGGTCGCGGTCTTTTGGCGAGAGGCGACCGCCCGGAGTGGAGCGGGTCAGACGGTGGTGATGAGGAGCGCGGCGACCAGCAGCCACAGGTGGTGGAAGGACTGATCCAGGGCGTAGGCGCCGGTGCCGAGGTGTGCCGCGGGCTTGCCCTCGGCGGTGACCGGGTGAACCGGGTGCGCCCCGGTGCCCAGCGCGTAGAAGTCCGCGAGGCCGAGGGCCTTGGCGAGGCGAGCCAGGGTGGTTCGGCGGTCCGCCCACCAGTGCGTTGCCGCATCCACACCCAGCCCGATCGCCAGGCCGAGGGCCGAGAGGTCCAGACCCAGCAACAGTGCGACGGGGAGGAGCAACGCGAGCTTGGTGGCGGTCAGGGTTGCGACGTGGCGGGCGTCGGCTAGGCGACCGGTCCAACCGGACTTGCCTTTGTCGGCCGACTGCCGGGAGGTCTGCACCCAGTGGTCGCCCACGCTGTGAGCGACGTACAGAGCGACGAACACAGCGGCGAACGTTGCAGCATCCACAAGAACTCCTTGGTCGAAGGGAAGACGGGGCGGTCGTGGTCCTTGGCGAGAGACGACCGTCGGCGGCCGGGCCGCGGCCGGGGCTGGGGGGGGGGGGGCGGCGCGCCGGCGGCGGGCGGGGGGGTGGCGCTCGGGGGGGGGGGGGTCGGTGACA
>NZ_JBHVYI010000025.1:8929-55047 GCF_042880975.1 Streptomyces sp. NPDC058289 | reverse complement strand
CCCCCCCCCCGGAGGGCGCATCGAGAGCCCCAGCAGGCGGGGCCGCGCTCCGGCCGGGAGTCGAACCCGACCTACGACCATCGGAGCAACACGGAGGGCCGAGCCCTCCGATCACGCAATGCCGGACCCGCCGAGAAGGCGGATCCGGGCAGGCACCTGGCCCGACATGGGCGGTCGGGGTGGTGACCTGCACCCATCGACCACACCTGTGCATGTGGCTGGGTCGGCACGCTGTTCAGTTCTCAACCGACGGACGCTTCCTTCGAACCCGTTTCACGGGGCCTTCCGGGCGTTTCCATGAGGTACATGTATTACGTGTTCCTCATCTTGCAGAGAAGGATTCGCTCCGTCAAGCCCTTCGGCTGTTTGGGGTTCTGCGAGTCCCTCGCTCGATCTGCTTACAGATTGGCCTGAGTACCCAAGACGATCGACCCCGCACATGTACGACTTGTGGACGACTTCGCTACGGTGAAGTCGCACCAAGTCGTCCCAGGGGGGAGAGCGCGGCATGGCCAACGAACGACTGCGTGGCGCGATCATCGAAAGCGGCCTGACGCTTGATCAAGTCGGGGCTCGGTTGGGGGTGTCGGCGAAAACAGTGGAACGCTGGATCGGCGATCCGAAGCGGAAGCCCTACCGCCGCTTCCAGTACGCCGCCGCCTCCCTTCTCCAGTGCGAGATGTCCTACCTGTGGCCGGAGGAACGGACGTCTGCCGAGGTGACCGAGGCGGGGAATGCAGAGCTGATCAAGCTGTATCCACACCGCTCTGTCGTGCCGAACCACTTGTGGCCGCAGCTCTACGCAAAGGCGAAACAGGACTTCGACGTGCTCGTCTACTCGGGCTTCTGGCTCACCGAGGACCCTGCGTTCCACCAGGTGGTGAAGGAGAAGTCAGCGGCCGGCGTCTCCATCCGCTTCATGCTCGGCGAGCCGGAAAGCTCCGCCGTCGCGGTGCGCGGCACAGATGAGGGGATCGGCCCCGCCATGGCCAGCAAGGTTCGGAACGCGCTCGTCAACTACGGCCCCCTCTTCGGTCTCCCCGGGGTCGAGTTCAGGCTCCACTCCACAACCCTCTACAACTCGATCTACCGAGCTGACGACGAGATGCTGGCCAACGGCCACCTGTACGGGGTCGGCGCGTACATGGCCCCGGTCCTGCACATCCAGCGGGTGCCAGGGGGTGAACTGTTCGATGCGTACGCTGAGAGCATCGAACGGGTCTGGGAGTCAGCCAGGCCCATCGCTTCACCTGTCGACTTCGGAGGTCCGCACGCATGAGCCGAATCGACTACTTCCGCGATCCCAACGCGCCAGCGGCCAACTCCGTAGTCCCCTCGGTGACTGCAGTCGTCCGTGACGACGCCGGACGGCTGCTCATCATCCACAAGACCGACAACGACCTGTGGGCGCTCCCCGGGGGCGGTCACGACATCGGCGAGAGCATCGGCGACACGGTCGTACGGGAGGTGGAGGAGGAAACGGGGATCACGGTCGAGATCGACGGCATCTCGGGGCTCTACACCGACCCTCAGCACGTGCTCGCGTACGACGACGGCGAGGTGCGGCAGCAGTTCTCGATCTGCTTCCGCGCCCACCCGACCGGCGGTTCACTTCGGACGAGCAGCGAGTCGAAAGAGGTCCGATGGATGGATCCGGCGGACCTCGATGACCTAGACATCCACCCGTCCATGAGGCTGCGCATCCAGCACGGCCTGGACGACTCGCGGTCTGAGCCCTACATCGGCTGATTCCTGGCGGCTGCCTTGGCCATACGGGACTCCACCCGCTCTGCGGCTGCATGGATCTCGGGTGCCGCCCGCTGGATGAAGCGGCCGACGATCGTGTCCGGCCCGTAACGCTCCACGATCTCTGCCAGCCGTCGCGCCGGTGTGGTGTGGAGTCCATCCGGCGTCGTCGTCATGTCACAGAACAGCAGCGCGTCCACGAGTTCGGGGCGTTCCAGCTCAAACTCGCTCTCCAGCTCCTGCCGGAGCCCTCGCTCCTCGGCCTCCAGGAGGGCGCAGGAGTGATGGGCCACGAGGCGCACGACCCGGTCGTCGACACCCTCCTGATCCCGGAGGAACCGAGCCCCGTCCAATGGGTGGAACCCGGTCGTGGCCAGACTCGGCGAGTAGCCGATGTCGTGGAGCACCGCGGCCGCTTCCAGCAGCTCCGCGTCGGCGCTGAGAATCGGCCCCAGGGAGCGGGCACGCTCGGCAACCCCGAGCGAGTGCACCCAGCGGCGCGGCAGCGGATCGGACAGCAGCGATTCGGAGAGCGAGTAGGCCCAAGTAGTCAGTCCCATGACGGCCAAGGCTACGGCCGGCCGCTGGGAGTGGGGAGAGCGCGCACGGTACGCCCCTTGCCGTGAACCGTGTCGAGCAACCCGGTCCCCTCCATCTGACCAAGGGCACGGCGCACCGCTGTGCGGGATACACCGAAGCGATCACAGAGCTTCGCCTCGGACGGGTAGGTATCACCGATCGCGAGCGAGTCCTCTGCGATCACATCAGTCATCCGCTCAACGAGGGATCGCCGGTCCCCACCCCGGACGACACGCCACCCGGTGCCGGGTACGGACTCAAGCACACCCTCGGCTTCGAGGACCTTAAGGGCTCGACGGACCGTGTTGCGGGAGACGTCATGCACCCGGACGAGATCGGCCTCGGAGGGGAGCGCGTAAACGATCTCACCCAATTCGATCCCCTTGCGCAACACTTCCGAGATGACCAAGTAGGTACCTCGGGGACTGGCCTCAGGCACTTGCACTCCTGTCTGTCTTACAACTTCGCTACCAAGGGTGCCACGACTCCCCCGAACAGCGCCAAGCGCCCATCCCTACACAGATAGGCGCTACCCGACTCAACAGCCGTCTACTTTCGCTTCGCCGGAAGCTTGGCAACCGCTTCATGGGCATACCAAAGCCTCTTGAGTGCCATGAAGATGGTGAACATAAGGTGCAGAAAAAGGAAGGCCAGCAGGCTGGCCCAAACCGGCCCGAGGGCCGATGTCGTTGAGTGAGTGGCGGCAGCCAGAACTAATGCGATAACCAGGCAGCACCCGATTACAACCGCCCAGGACACATTGAAGAACAATTCGCGAACTTGCTTAACGACGACATGTTCAGGATCCAATCCCTCATCCCGACGAACACGCAAGCTAAGCGTGAACACGTTCGTGAGGAGACCGAAAAGAAGCCCCGTAAAGACTCCAATTCCACCAATCAATTTCGAGACGTCACGAACATGGAAATGACCCCGATGCGTCATCACGCCAGCGAAGAGTGCGAGTAGCACAGGCAGGCCGACGAACATCACATAGTCGGACACCATGACGCGCCCCTTGCTGGCATCCCAGTAAGTCTTGAAGTGAGCAGCAGCGATCTTAGCTACGCTCCACTTGGCACTCATGCGACCCTCCGCTCACGCAGCTTCAGGTCATGCCTGCCAATCGCCGCGGCTGACCCCCATGAGGTCAAGTGAAGCACCTACCTCTGACAGTACCTCCCGCTGAAATGTGGCGTCATCAGGGCGAACCCCATCCGGAGATTCGATCTGATACATGAACCGAGGGAACTCCCTACCCACAACGATGGTTCGACTCTTCCCCTCTCGTTCAATGCTGAGGTGCACCTCATCCGGGTCAGGGATGCCCGTGGCAGTGAAAACGGCAGAGGGTGGGAGATCTCGCTTGAGGGCCCTGTCAAGCCAGTCTTTCCTGAGCCGTGTGCCGCGACCGCTCTTCACCTTGTATTCCTGCGTACGAACCCCGACCGCGCCATCCGAGTCTTGTACCCGCACAAGAAAGTTGATCTCTTGCAGCGCAGACTCTTCAATAAAAGCAGTCCAGGCATTAGTGCTCTGAAGGGGATCCCTATCCACGACAAGCCGATCCGAATCGTACTCTTCCTTGAACCAGTCGCTAAATGGCGTCCAGAACGACGTGATCGCTGTAGACTGCCCGATCACTTCAGTCGCCCAGATGACAGACTCACCGGATCTCGGAACAACAAAGCACTGCCTCAATGGGTACGTCGGAGCATCGGTGGATTTGATATCAAACTCATTATCCCCGGTATCCGTCGCCACAACAATTCCCGGGTTGCCAAACCTCCCCGCTTCAACCGTTGCCCAGAGAATGCGCGACTTGCCCTCAAGTTTCTGGAGGCGAATATAATGCTCACTTTTTTGGAGAGAAACACCCTTGGAGCCTAGCTTGTCATTCATGAAGCCTTGAAGAATGTCGAACAAATCGTGTCGCCGCGGGTTGAATTCGGCAACAAGCCGACGTGTGTCCTTCTTCTGGAACTGCCGAACCGATACCTCGTACAGACAGAATTGGAACGACGGCATCAGGAACCTCCCAGGCTGGCAAGCCGACCCAGCTCGGCTCTGATCACATATAGTGCCGCATCCGTCGGTTCCGGTCAGGGGCTATGCGGAATCCGACAGACCGGCGCCACCCAGACCTCTTCCATCTCGGACTCCCAGGCGCCCCACGCTCCCGAACACCAGATTCCGCCGGCACGTGAACTCCGCCTGCGTGACGTGGACCTCCTGGCGTCGATCCGTCTCAGTTCCCGTCTCGTTCATAGACGTACGCCGCCGTCCGAACGCGTCTGCCGAGTCCCTCCTGGCCTGCGACCGCACGGTGTTGAACCGTGGTGAACGCCCACGGCCCGCACCCTGGCTAGCCGAGACAGACCTGCAAAGCGAGTTACGCCGGTTCGATTCCGGTCACGGCTTCTACAAAGAAGGCCGCTCAGGACGTTTTCCTGAGCGGCCTTCTTGCTGTCGTGCGTCAGGGCTTCGGGAAGGCAGCGGCCTCAGCGGGCAGGCCGCCGGTGTTCTCGCATCCCGATTCCCTGGCGATCGCGAGCGCGGCGGAGTGGGCAAGGACCAGGTAGTCCTCACCCAGAGCGGCGTCGCCCTTGCTGTTCTGGTACTTGTCCTCGTACGAGGCGGTGATCCGCAGCGGTACGGCGCGCGTGGAGCCGACACGGGTGCTCACGCAGTCGAAGGACACGCCGCGCTGCTTGTCTGCGCGCACCACCCGGACCCCCGTCCCCGCGGCTCCCGGGTCCCCGGGGGCCGCGCTCCCGGCGGCGATGCGGATCTCCCCGACTCGCTTCCCCAGGCCCACGGATCCGGTGATCGTGCACACGGGAGCGGTCAACTCCCGGGGTCCGGCACCCTCGCGGTAGGCCTCCTCCAGAGCCTTGCCCATCGCCGCGACACCGACGGTCTGCGCGGCGTTGTTGACCACTTGCGAGGACTGCAGCACGTGCATCAGCGCCTCACCGGCAGCATCGGTGATCAACCCGGGGCAGGCCTCCGTCCGCTCCACTTCCGGACGCTGCTTCGAGGAACGGGACGGCTTCGGCTCGGGGTCCGACGAGCCGCATCCCGCGATCGTCGCCACGAGCACCGCCAGTGCCGCGAGTGCCGCAACGCGGGCGGTGCGGGTGGACCGGGCGGTGTGCGCCATCGGGGCGTTCTTCTTCGTGGTCATCAGGATGTCCCCTTCGAGCTGTCCACCAGGTCCCGGCCGACCGAATGGGCGACCGAGGACTGCGCGGAGGCCGCACCGGCCAGCGTGTCGATGTCCTTCTGTGACAGTCCGGAGTCGGCGGCCGCGTTGCGCACCGCGTTCGCGGCAGCGCCACTGGTACTCGCATCGCTCCGGGAGTACATCTCCGCCACGGCCTTCTCCGTGTCGCCGACCTTCTCCTTGCCCTTGTCCTTGGCCTCCTCGACGAAGTGCTCGGTGACGTCCTCCTGGACCCACTCCACGACGTCACCGGCGAGCGGCACCAGTTCCAGGTACTTGCCACCGGCGGCGGTGATGCCGCGGTTGATCCACTTCGCTCCGTCCTCGACGCCCTTCACGTACTCCTCGTTCGTGTGGGCGGTCGCGGCGTGCATGCCCTGGGCGCGGGCCTCCGTCATCATTCCGGCGATCTGGCCACCGGGCTGCACCGCGACCTCCACCGCCTCACCCAACAGGGTGGTTTCGCCCCGGTGCTGGATCACATCGTTGACGAGCACCGCCGTGAACGCCTGGTTCGCGTTGGTGATCGCACCGTACGCCCCGGGGTCCTGGCCGACCGAGCCGAGGAACCGGGCCACCGTCGCCTCGTCGAACTCGGCCATGGATCCGGCGACCTTGATCTGGTTGCCGCCGTTCTCGGCGGCCGCCTGGAGGTCCGGAACGTACTCGGCCGCCATGTTGCCGAAGTGGCCGGCCATGGAGCCGAGACTCGGCTTCTTGTCCTCGTCGTCAGGATCCTGCGCCACCAGGGACGGGTCGTCGCCGATCTTCTCGACGACCCGTTCCATGACATCCGTCATCGGGCCGGTGTGCGGTACGGGCTTCGCGTCCTCGTCGCCCACCGCACGACCCGATACCGCCGCTTCCAGGGCGCCGCCCAGCGCCTCCTGCCCCGGGTGCACGTCACCCGTCTTCGCGATGTCGAAGCTGTCCGCGTACGGCTTCTTGTCGAGCATGTAGTCGACCATGCCCTGGTCCTTGCCGTGCTGACCGCCGACCGGCTTGTCGTCCTTCGTGACGATGCCGTCGTGGTTGCCGTCCTCGCGGACCGGCTCGTTGAAGAAGGCCGTCGCCGCGTCCGGGTTGTTGCCCAGCGCCTCCATCAGACCCGTCAGCGGGTAGAAGCCCCGCCCGCCGCCCTCGCCCTGGTTGAGGACCGAGTCGAGGCCGTACGGGGTGTGGTACTCCCAGGCCTTCGGATCCTTGCGGTCCATCGCGACCATGTCGCGGCCGACCGAAGTCAGGAACTCCGTGTCGTACTTCCCCTCGCGCATCAGCGCACCGAGCGCCTGATAGCCGTAGATCGTCGTCACACCGCCGGTGACCTGCATCTCCTTGCGGCCGGCCTTCATCAGCTGAGTCGTCCACGCGGCGTCGAGGTGGTTCGGCACGTCCTTGTGCGTGGCCAGGCCGAGCATCGCCCCCATGTCGCTCTGGATGTTCGCGACCATGAGCGCACGGTCCTTGCCCGCGACGCCGAGGCTCGTGGCATCCAGCGACATGGTGGCGTACGCCTCCAACGTGCCCTCGGCGCCGACCGTCCGGTAGAAGCCCGTCGCGAACTCGGGGTCCTCCCGGTTGTCGTCGAGCAGGTCCTCCAGCTCGCGCAGCGCCTCGGGGTTGCGGGCCGTGCCGCCGTCACCCGTGACCTTCTTCATCAGCGCGGCCGCCCGGTCCGCTTGTTCGGCGTCAAGGGTGCCGTACTTCGGCGCGGTGAAGTCGTTGTCGTCCGTGACATTGGCCTGGAGCGCGCGGACGAGGGAGTCGTCCGCGTCCTGGGCGTCCTCGACGGCCCGGTCGACCCGGTCCTGCCACAGGCCCTGATTCTGGCGGAGCGTCGCCTGGTAGTCCGGATCATGCTGGGCCGCGTAGCGGTCCTGTGCATCGGCGAGCGGGATGGCGGACACCCGCCCGCTCTCGTCTATTCGAAAACCGGCGGCCGGGGCGTCCGCGACCAGCTTCTTGATCTGCTCCTGGACCGCCTTGATGGTGGCGTGGCCGTCGGCGAGCAGGAGGTGGATGCCCTTGGCCTCCCGGGCCGCGTCCTCGAACTCCTTGGCCGTCTTGTCGACGAAGGGGCGGGCGACGCCCGCCGTGACGCCGTTCCACTGGGCCTTGTCCGACTTGGCCTTCATGCCGTTCCGGGCCGACTCCGCCAGTTCGTCCAGCTTCTTGACCATCGTGGCCCAGTCGGTGATCGCGGTCTGGAGCGGGCCCAGGGGCGCGTTCATCACGTTCTCGTACGTCAGCACGTGTTCGCTGCCTTCGCTACTTGAGGAGCTGGTCGATCCTGGAGGCCGTGAAATCGGCGTGCAGCTGCTGCTCTTCCTTGCTGTGCGAGGAGAGCGAGTAGTTCAGGCCGTTGGAGATGTTCGCGCAGGCGGCCACGAGGGTCTTGAGCTGGCTCTCCCAGCGGGTGTTGACCTTGAGCAGGGCCGCGCCGCTCGCGAAGCCCTCCCGCGTGAGCGCGCCGGCCGCCTCGGCGGTGGAGGCGGCGGCGTGCTTGCCGTCGGTGGAGAGCCGGGTGTGGAGCTTGTAGGCCTCGGAGCCGACCTCGCCGATCTGGTCCTGGTTCAGCTCCAGATCGGCGCTGCCGCCGCCCGGGCCGGGCGCGGCCGGGACACTGTTGAGCCGCGTGGAGACGTTGGCGGCGGCGGTGTTCCGTGCCGTGGACCATTCCTCGTCGAACGACATGCGGTGGCCTTCCCTTCCGGCTCTGGTGGTGTGCGGCTACGGAGCTTCGCGCGAGTCAGCGGCTCCGGCGCCGGACGACAACGGCGGTGACGGCTCCGCCGATGAGCACGCAGGCCCCGAGGCCGAGCGCGAGCCCGACATAGGGGAGATTGCTGCCGCCGACGCCGTCGTCCTTCTTCACGTCGGCCTGAGGAGCGGGGGCGGGAGCCTCGGGGCTGGACGGGGAGGAGGCCGAGGGAGCCTTCGTCCCCGTCCCTCCGCCGGCTGCGGCGAGGTCGGGGAGCGGGTAGACGTCCGCGGGGCCGGGGTCACCGGGGTTGGGTACCGCGATGCGGGGGCGGACCGTGCCGTAGCCGATGAAGTCACTGCGCTCGGCGCCGTCGACGGGCTTGCCGGCGGTATTCATGAGGACGCGAAGCACCTGATTGTTGGTCCAGTCGGGGTGGGCGGACCAGATCAGCGCGGCAGAGGCGGAAGCAAGGGCGGTGGCATCACTAGTGCCGTGGTTCTTGCACAGTTGAGTCCCGCTGGCGCAAGCCGTAACGATGTCAGCACCCGGGGCAGTCAAGTCGACCTGGGAACCGTGCTGTGACTCTGCAGTTACCTTCCCATTTTTGTCCACGGCGCCAACGCCCACCACGCCTGGCGTTGCAGCCGGGTAAAGGACCCTGTTTCCTGCATCCCCGTTGTTACCCACGCCAGCAAAGATCAGCTTCCCTTTGGAGATGGCGTACTTCACCGCTTCGAGGCGTGCCGGGTCTTCTACCGATGTAGCCATGGAGATGTTGATGATCTTTGCGCTCGAGTCGGCCGCATACCGAATTGCTTCGGTCCAGATCGGATTGGCCGCGTTCTCGCCCTGCGGCACACGGATCGGGAGAATCTTGGCTCCGGGGGCAAGTCCGAATGATCCGTCGCCGCTGGGGTGTTTCCCGCTAGCCGCGATGATCGCCGCCATAGTCGTACCGTGGTTGTTCCAATCCGTTCGCTCATCACCCTTGTAGGCCGTGGCGTAGTTCTTGCCCGGTACGACTTGGCCTTCCAGTTCTGGGATGGGGTCAACACCGCTGTCAATGATGGCAACCGTGACACCCTTGCCCGTACTGGTCTTCCAGATGTCCTCTGCCTTCATCGACGTGAGATGCCACTGCTGCGACCGAATGGTCTCCGCATGGGCGGGGGTCGCCGCGACCCCCGCCAGCAGGAAGCCCGCCAAGACCGCCGTCGCCCTACGCATACGCATCCCGTGCAACGTCCGCTCCACTCAGTCGATCACCGGCGGAGCGACACGACCATCGCTCTGCCACGTCTCTTCGTCCTCAGCCAGGTAGTCAGGGCGCTCGCCCTGCCGACCATCGCCCCGTCGGCCCGGAGCCTGCGCACCAGCGCCGCCGTGGCCCATAGGACCACCCACCGGACCGGCGCCCGATCCACCACGAACCAGCCCGGAACCGCCCTGGGTAAACGGCTGACCACCAGTGATAGAGCGACCACCCGCACCTGGCTGCCCACCACCGAAGACGCCGCCAGGTTCGGTGGCGAGGCGGCGACCGGCCATGGGATTGCCGAGACTGCCGTGCGCTCCGCCACCGCCCATGCCCATGCCGCGACCGCCCGCCTGGGCGCCCTCGGCACCGATGACCGTGCCACGGGGGATGCTCGCGCCCGGCCCACCGGGCGTGACCGGCCGACCACCCGTAATGCCACTGTCGCGCGGGGGCAGCCCTGCAACACCGCCCAGTCCGCCGCCCTTCCCGCCAACCCCGCCGGGGCCTGGAATGGTCCCGCCGGGACCGAAGCCGCCAGGGCCGACACCGCCGATCGGCTTGGGTACACCGACACCCGGCGGCAGCGTCAGGGGCGGGACGAACCCGCCAGGCGTGACACCCGGACCGCCACCGCCCGGCCCAACCGGACTCGGGCCTCCGGGTACTCCCGGGGCCGGGGGAAGGGTCGTACTCGGCGTCGGGCCGACGGTGTCGAGACCGGTGCCAATGCTGCGGTCGGGGGGCACCGGAGTGGGTCCCGGTGTAGGCCCCGTCACCCCCGTCGAGGTGCCGCCCTTCTCTGCCGGCGCACCGGAAGGAGGGCTGAAGGTCGACGATGAGCCGCTGGGACCCTGCGTCGCGGGCCCGGATGAGGAGCCTCCCGCGCCAGCGGTCTCTGCGGGACGCGCCACCGTCTCCCCACTGTCGACATTCAGTGGGACGAACGTGTCCGGCAGCCGCGGAAACGTCGGAACCTCCGCCGTCTCCATCCCAGTAGCCGAAGCCTCGTACCCCTGCGCCAGCTTCGTCATCTGCTGGATCGCCTGCTGCCGGTCGCCGCTCAGCTTCGAGTGCGCCTGCTGCCCGATCTGCTGCGCGTCGGGGTCGTTGTGGTACTCGCGGGCCGCCTCCAGATTGGCCGCGGCCCCCTTGTCATAGGTCGGCATGTTGGCCTTGACCTCGATGACGACCTGGCTGGCCTGCGTCAGCTGCTTGCCGCCCTCGGCGCTGTACTCGCTCAAGCGCAGCGTCGCGTTGCCCGTGCGGCTGACCCAGTCCTGGAAGGCCGTGGCCGATTCGCCTTCCCAGCCGGTCACCCGGTGGTCCTTGAGGCTTTCGCCGATCTCCTTGATGGTCGCCGCGGCGTCCGTCAGCTGGGCGCCGCGCGCCTTGAGGGTCTCCGCATTGGCCGAGGCGAGCATGGCCAGCAGCTGCTGGTGCGTGTGGCTCTCGAAGTTCGTCGCCATCAGAAGCCCTCCCCCTGCGTTCCTGCCGACGCACTTCCCTGCGAAGCCGAACTGTGCGGGGGCGGAGGCGCCAACGGGTCCCGTTCCGGGACGTAGTTCGCGTCGGCCTGCTTGCTGATCGCCAGCATCCGCCGCTTCGTGTCCTCGTCGACGCCCTCGAAACCACGGCCGCTCGTCTGGATCGCGATGCTGAGCCCCTCGATCTGATCCGCCAGCCCCTTCGACAGCGCAAGCAACTGCGTGTGCACGTTCGTGTAGGCCGTGAACAGCCGCTTGGCCTCCGCGAAGCCCTCGCCGAGGGAGTTCTCCGGGAGGGTGCCGTCCGCCAGTTTCTTGTCGCTCGCCGGGGAGCCGTCCAGCTTCTCCAGCAGGCCGTCGACCCGCTTCTTGTAGTCGGTCAGCGATTCGTATTCGACCTGGAGCGCGCCCAGAGCCGCCGGCGAGGCCACGCCCACGCCGAAGTCCAGCCCGAACACGCCCGGCCCATAATCCACTGCCACGATGGCCTCCCCGACTCCCCGTCGTCCCCGTTCGCACTCGCTTCGTGCGCATTCGCACCCGCACGCCGCCAGTGTCCACAAACACTCTATCGAGAGAGTCCGACAGGCCCAAGTTCCGGGTTGCAGGTGCAATCGGGGTCACAAGGTTACGAGTTGGGCGCCGCCACTGCCGCAGATGGCCGGATCGGGAGCCTGTTGACCGGGCGGCCCGTGGCCGCGCGGACCGCCGAGGCCACCGCTGCCGGGGCCGTGACCACCGGGATCGCGCTCGCCGGCTTCGCGCCGAAGGGGGCCACCACGTCGCGTTCCTCGACGAGTTTGACGATGCGGACCGTCGGGGCGTCCAGGGAAGTGGGCAGGGCGTAGCCCGTCAGGTCGGGGTGGCGGATCAGGCCCGAGGCCGTGCGGAGGTTCTCCGTCAGGGCCGCGCCCACGCCCTGGATGACGCCCGCTTCGATACGGGCTTCCAGCTGGCGGGGGTTGAGGATGCGGCCCACGTCCTGGGCGACGGCGAGTTCGACGACGCGTACCGAGCCCAGTTCGATGTCGACGTCGACCACCGCGCGGATCGCGCAGAAGGCCAGGCCCACGAAGGCGTCGCCCTGGCCGTCGCCGTCCAGCGGCTCCGTCGGGTGCGGGCGGCACTGGGCCGTGGCCCAGAGCTCCTTGCCCTCCATCGCCTCCGCGACCGTCGTGGAGAAGGCGCCGTCGTACGACGTGATCCGGCCATCCGCGATCTGGAGGAGTTCGGTGGACATGCCGAGTTTGTGCGCCATCGGCTGGAGGAGCTGCGTGCGGACCATCTTTGCGGCGCGTTCCACCGCGCCGCCCGAGACCCAGGTGTGGCGGCCGTGGGCGGAGGGGCCCGCCGGCGGCTGGTCGGTGTCGACGGGGGCCGTGACGACCTCGTCCACGCCCAGGGTCTCCTGGACGATCTGGCGGGCGAGCGTGGAGAAGCCCTGGCCCGTATCCACCGCCGCGCAGATGACCGTGGCCGCGCCGCCGACGATCTTCACCGTGGCCGTGGACACCTCGTCGGTGCCCTCCGCGCCGAGCATGTGGACCATGCCGACCCCGTACCCGACTCCGCGCCGTACCGCGCCCGGCTCCCCCGCGCCCTCCAGGCCGCCCGGGAGCAGCCAGTCCTCCTCCGGGGTGTCCTTCGGGAGGGCGGGCAGCTCGTGGTCGCGGACCGCGCGCAGGAGTTCCGCCACGGGGGCGGGGCAGGTGACCGTCTGGCCCGTCGGGAGCAGGTCGCCGGTGGCCAGGACGTTGCGCAGGCGGAGCTCGGCGCCGTCGATGCCGAGGGCGGCCGCCAGCTTGTCCATCTGGCCCTCGTAGGCCGCGCAGACCTGCATGGCGCCTTCGCCGCGCACGTGGCCCGACGGGGGGTTGTTCGTACGGACCGCCCAGCCTTCCACGAAGGCGTGCGGGACCACGTACGGGCCGCAGGCGAAGGCCACCGCCGCGGCCAGGGACTCCGAAGAGGCGTCGGCGTACGCGCCCGCGTCCATCAGGATCTGGGCCTCGACCTTGACCAGCCGGCCGTCCGCGTCCGCGTGGTGGCGGTAGCGCAGCAGCGTCGGGTGGCGGTGGGGGTGGCCGAGGAAGGACTCCTCGCGGGTGGCGGCCAGCTTCACCGGGCAGCCCGTGCGCAGGGCGAGCAGGCCCAGCGGGAGCTGGAACGCCGCGTCCTCGCGGTCGGCGGTCGCGCCCGGGACCCCGGTGACCACGACCCGTACGCGGTCCGGTTCCAGCCCGAAGCAGGCGGCGGCCAGGTCGCGGTCGGTGTGCGGGTCGGTGGAGGCGGTGTAGATCTCCACGCCTCCGTCGGGGCGCGGCACGGCCAGCCCGGCCTCGGCGCCGATGGGGGCGGGGTCCTGGCGGCCGATGCGGTAGAGGCCCTCGACGACGACGTCGCCGGTGGCTTCGGGGTCGCCGTAGCGCAGCGGGATGTGCCGGATCAGGTTGCCGTCGGGGTGCAGGTCGGGGGCGCCGAAGGCCTGTTCGGGGTCGGTGACCGGGTCGAGGAGCTCGTACTCGACGGCGATCGCGGCGGCCGCGAGGCGTGCGGTGTCCGGGTGGTCGGCGGCGACGGCGGCGATGGGCTCGCCGTGGTGGCGGACCACGTCGTGCGCGAAGACGGGCCGGTCGGCGATGCGGCGGCCGTGCGTGGTGGCGCCGGGGACGTCGGCGTGGGTGACGACGGCCCGCACGCCGGGCATTTCCACGGCGGCGGAGGTGTCGATGGACAGGATGCGGGCGTGGGCGTGCGGGGAGCGCAGCACGGCGGCCCAGAGGAGGCCCTCGGCCCACAGGTCGGCGGCGTAGGGGAAGGTGCCCTCGGTCTTGGCGCGGGTGTCGGCCGCCGGGACGGACGCGCCGATGCCGCGCGGGACCGCCGACTCCGACGGCTCCGCGCCCTCGGTGACCGGTGTCGCGACCGATACCGGGACCGTCGCCGCGTCGTGGGCGCTCACGCCGTGCCTCCCTCGTGGTTGCCCTGGATCCCCTGGTTGCCCTGGTCGCCCTGGATCCCTTGGTTCCCCTGCATCCCGTGGTTCCCCTGGTTCCCCTGATTGCCCTGCATCCCGTGCACGCCGCCCTCGCCCGGCGGGGCCTGGTGCGGGATCCGGGCCTCGGCCGAGGCCGCGGCGGCCGCTTCCGCCGCCGAACCGCGCTCGGCCACGACCTCGCGCACCGCCTCGATGACGCCCGAGTACCCGGAGCAGCGGCAGAGGTTGCCGCACAGCGCCTGGCGGGTCTCCAGCTCGCTGGGGGCGTGGTTGCCTTCCAGCAGATCGTGGATGGTCATGGCCATGCCCGGCACGCAGAACCCGCACTGCACCGCACCCGACCTGCACAACGCCTCTTGTACGTCCGACAGTTCCCCGTCGGTCGCGAGACCTTCCACGGTGCGGACCTCGCTGCCCGCCGCGGTGGCGGCCGGGACGAGGCAGGAGGCGACGAGCCGGCCGTCGACCTGCACGGCGCAGGCTCCGCATTCGCCCTGCGAGCAGCCGTCCTTGGCGCCGGCGAGGCCGAGGCGCTCGCGCAGCACGTAGAGGAGGGACTCGCCGATCCACGCACCGGTGACGGGGCGGTCGGCCCCGTTGACGCGCAGGACGTAGGAGGCCGACGGGTGCTCGTGGTGGGCGACGGCCGCGGCGTCCGCTCCGTCGGCGTCCTCTTCCCCGTACGTCGCCCCCTCGCCCGGAACCCCTTCGGCCGTCCCCGCCGGAGCCGTCTCGACAGCCGGGTCGGCGTCGTCCGTACCCGGCGCGGGCGCGGCCCCGGCTCCGCCGGCGGCCGGCACGGCTCCGCCGTCACCCTGCTCCGCCTCCACGGCCCCGGCTCCGGGGCCGCCCTGCTCCTCGTGCGCGCCCTGGTCCCCGGCTCCGCCCGAGCCCGGCACACCCGCGCCGAACCCCTGCTCCGCCCCGCCGACCCCGGCTTCGCCCGCGCCCCGGGCCTCACCCCGGGCCTCACCCCGGGCTTCGCCCTCGGTCCCCGGATGCTGCCGCTCCCCCGAGTCCGGAACCTGCGCCGGACCGTGGGCGGCTTCGATGTCGTGCGGGGCCGGGTAGCCCGGCTCCCCGTCCAGCGGGGTACCGACTCCCGGGCCGCCCAGCACGCGCGGTCCGCGTCCCGGGGCCGATCCGAAGGATCCGACGGCCGGTGCGGACACCCCGGGAAACGCCCCGGGGAACACCCCGGAGCCCAGCGGGTCGGAACCCTGCGCGCCGGAACCCGGCCCGTCGGAACCCGGCTGCTGCGCCACGTACCCGCGCGCACCCTCGAAGTCCAGATGGGTCGCCCACGGGGCCGCGGCCCCGCCGGGCAGCGTCGCGGGGGCCTGGCTCCAGTCGGCCGCGGCCGCGAGCTGCCCGAAGCTGCCCGTGTCGCCGGCGCCTCCCGGGGTCCACACGTCGCTCGCCGCCGCCTCGGGGAACCGCCACTCGGCGGTCGACCCCGACTCGTGCGCGGCGGCCCGGTTCCCAGCGAAGGGCTCGCCGAAAGGCTCTGCGAAGGACTCCCCGAAGGGCTCCGCGACGGGCTCGGCCACCGGCTCCGCCGCCGGCTCCGCGAACGCCGCGGCCACCGAAGCCGGAATGGGCACCGACGCCGGGATCGGCGCCCGCGCCGCGGCCCCCGAAGCCCCCGCACCGGCGTCCGCCGGGGTCGCCGCGCCCGCCTCCGGCCACTGCACCGGGATCGTCCACGTGCCCGTGGCCGCAGGATCCGTACTCCCCGTACCCAGCGGCACGATCATCGGGGGCGGCACGTAGCCGTGCCCGGGGGCCGCGAGGGGCTCCCCGGTGCCGAGCGCGTCCAGCATGTCCTGCGGCAGTTTCACGAAGGCCGTCGCGTCGGAGTCGTACTCGCCGCCGTGCGGCACCGGCTCCCAGCCCCAGTTGGGTCCCGTGGGACCCGTGTTCTCGTTCTCACTCATGAGCTCAGCGCCCTCCCCAGGGCCCTCCGTGCCAGCACGGCCACCGTCCGCCGCAAATGCAGTACTGCGGGAGCCACCGGCTCCCCCTGGTCGGGCACGCAGGCCGCCGCGACGTACTCGCCGAAGGCTTCGAGCGCCTCGGGGGCCAGAGTGCGGTCCCCGTCCCAGTCGATCAACGAAGCGACCCACTGCTCGGCTTCCAGCGGCCGCAGCGGCATCGGGGCGACCGCGCCGATCGCGCAGCGCACACCCCGGCGCGCGGGGTCCAGTACGAGCCCCACGGACGCCGTCGCCCGCCCCGGTCCCGTACGGCCCGTGGCCTTGAGGAACACCTGCGGCGCGTGCAGCAACGGCACGCGCACGAAGCCGATCAGCTCGCCGGGGCGGAGCATCTCCCGGCCGGCGAGCAGGTGCGAGACCGGGATCTCGCGCCGCGATCCGCCGGGCCCCACGATGATGAGCACGGCCTCCAGCGCGGCCAGCACGGGGAGCGCGTCACCCGTCGGCGCGGCCGTGGCGATGTTGCCGCCGAGCGTGCCGGCGTTGCGGATCTGCGGCGGGCCCGCGGCGCGCGCGGCGGCGGCCAGGGCCGGGATCAGGGCGGCGAAGTCCGGCCGGCCCATGCGCGCGTGCGTGAGGCCGGCGCCGAGGAGCGCGTGGCCGTCCTGGTACTGCCAGCCGCGGATCTCGTTGATCCGGCCGAGGCCCACGAGGGCGGCGGGGCGCAGGAGTCCCGCGTTGACGGCGGCCATGAGGTCGGTGCCGCCCGCCACGGGGACGGCGGCGGGCATGGCCGCGAGCGCCGCCACGGCCTCGTCGAGCGAGGCCGGCAGCGTCACGGACTGCGCCGCGTTCCCCGCCCGCGGGTCGCTGCGGGGCCCCTGGGACGAATCCCGTGCCTGCGGTGCGTGCGGTGCGTGCGTGGTCAACCCAGCTGCCCCTTCCCGATGTCCCGGTCCCGGCGCTCACGCCTGTCCGCCGTACGGTACGTGCTCACCGCCGGGACGTGGCAACTCTGGCACATCTTCCGGAGCACCGGACGCGAGGGTCCACCGCCCGCGCACCACCGGCGCACCACCCCCGCAAGACCCCACGCACGGGCCCCCGCACGGCCCCCGCACCACCCGCGCGATCCCACCGTGATCCGGCCGCGATCGGTCCGTGATCCGGTCTCGCTCCGGCCTCGATCCGGCTTCGATCCCGCGCCGGCGGCGCCGCGTTCCCGCCCCGGCGCCGCCGCCCCCTCCCCCTCCGCGCGGGGAGCCCGCGCAGATCCCTCGGGGAGCTCGTGCTCACCCCGCAGGGGGCTCGTCACACGTTCGGGGGCGCTCCCTCGATCGGGCGTCCGAGCACGCCGGGCCTGCGCTGCCACGGCAACGGGCCGCCGGGCGGCCGGTAGTCGACCCCGAGGGCGTCCAGGCGGCGGTAGTGCGCCGTCATCCGCGCCTCGAAGTCCGCGTAGTCCCGCTCCTCGGGCAGCGGCAGCCGGGACCACACCACCTCGGCGAACGCCGCGAGGCGCGGGAACACCTGGTAGTCGACGCGGCTCTGGTCCTCCATCACCTCGGTCCACACGTTGGCCTGCGCACCCAGCACGTGGGCGGCGGCTTCTTCGGACAACTTCGGCGGAACCGGCTCGAACCGGTATACATCCTCCAATGTCCGTACGTACCCGATGGGCATCGGCTCGTCCTCGCCGTCCGCCTGACGGTGGTCCAGGTACACCTGCTGCTCGGGGCACATCACCACGTCGTGGCCGGCCTCCGCCGCGGCGATGCCGCCCGCGTAGCCGCGCCAGGAGGACACGGCAGCTCCCGGGGCAAGTCCGCCCTCCAGGATCTCGTCCCAGCCGATGAGCCGGCGGCCGCGCTCCGCGAGCCAGCCGTCGAAGTGCCGGATGAACCAGGACTGCAGACCGTCCTCGCCGTCGACCCCCAGCTCCCGGATCCGCTCCTGCGCCGCCTCGGACTCCCGCCACTGCGCCTTGGGGCACTCGTCCCCGCCCACGTGTACGAAGGGCGAGACCTCCGCGGGGAACACCTCCAGCAGCTCTTCGAAGACCCCCTCGTAGAACCGCAGGACGGCCTCGGTGGGCGCGAGCACGTTTTCGTTGATGCCCCAGTCGTCCCACACCTCCAGCGCCGCCGTGTCCACCACGTCCGTGTTCCCCAGCTCCGGGTACGCGGCGATCGCGGCCTGCGAGTGCCCCGGCACGTCGATCTCCGGCACCACCCGCACGTGCCGCTCCGCCGCGTACGCGACGATCTCGCGCAGGTCGTCCTGGGTGTAGAAGCCGCCGTGCGGGGTCTCGTTCCACAGCGGGGAGGCCCGGTGTCCCCACCGGCTGCGGGCCCGCCACGCGCCGACCTCGGTGAGCCGCGGGTAGCGCTTGATCTCGACCCGCCAGCCCTGGTCGTCCGTCAGGTGCAGGTGCAGCACGTTGAGCTTGTGGGCGGCGAGCAGGTCGATGTACCGCAGCACCGCGTCCTTGGGCAGGAAGTGCCGGGCGACGTCGAGCATCATCCCGCGCCAGCCGAAGCGGGGGCCGTCCAGGAGGTCCCCGACCGGCAGCCGCCACACCGCGCCGGGCAGCGGCGCCCGCCGGTACGCGTCGGCCCCGAGCAGCTGACGCAGCGTCTGGGCGGCGTAGAAGAGGCCCGCCTCGTCGGCGCCCTCCAGGAGGACGGACCCCGCCGTGAGGTGGAGCTCGTACGACTCCGCCCCGGCCCCCCGCGCGATGTCGGGGCGCAGCGCGAGCCGGATCACCGGGCGTTCGCCGTACGCCTCCCCGCGGACCGGGGCCGGCAGCGCCCAGCCGGTGGCCGCCCCGAGTTCGCGGCGCAGCCAGCGGGCCGTGCCCCCGGTGCCGGGCCCGGCGTCGAGGAGCGGGTCGGTGAGCTCGTACGTGCCGCCGTCGGGCAGGAATCGCGCGTACCGCGGCTCCGGAATCAACTCGGGCATGGCCTCGACTCCTCCACCGTTGCATCAGGTGCAACGTACGTTTCACAGGGCGCTGACGCGGCGACCCTAACCCGCCCCCGGGGCACGGCAAAGGCCCCCGGGCGCACAGGTGCGCACCGAGGGCCTTCGTCCTGCTTTCAGGAGGGCCGGAGGACTACTTCCCGTCCTTGCCGCCCTTGTCCTTGTCCCCGCCGGGGCCCATGGACTCGTAGATCTCCTTGCACATGGGGCAGACCGGGTACTTCTTCGGGTCCCGGCCCGGAACCCAGACCTTGCCGCAGAGAGCGACGACGGGGGTGCCCCCGAGCGCGCTCTCCATGATCTTGTCCTTCTGGACGTAGTGGGCGAAGCGCTCGTGGTCGCCGTCGCCGTGGGACACCTGCGGCGTCGGCTCTACGAGGGTCCCCGTACCAGTCCCGCGATCGGGCTCAAGAGTGCTCATGACTGCCAGGGTACCGAGTCCCTCGCGCGCGAGGGATCCGCACCGGCCGCACCCGCCGCCCCGGCCCCGGGCTCAGTTCAGCGACGGGTCGTCCGCGTACGTGGCCACCATGGCCAGCTCGCTGCGCTGGCGCCGCAGCACGGCGCGCCACAGCCGTTCCGGATCCGGGAAGGAGACGTCGCCCGGCTCGGAGTCGACGACGTACCAGGCGCCCACGCCCAGTTCCTCCTCCAGCTGCCCCGGTCCCCAGCCCGAGTACCCGGCGAAGATGCGCAGGCCCCCCAGGGCCGCCGCGAGGAGTTCGGGCGGGGCCTCCAGGTCCACCAGACCGATCGCCCCGTGCACCCGGCGCCAGCCGAGCGGACCCTCCTCGCCCGGGATGACCGCCAGCCCCAGCGCGGAGTCCAGCGCCACGGGGCCTCCCTGGAAGACCACTCCGGGGTCCTTGGCCAGCGGAGCCCAGGGCAGCAGGACGTCACCGACGCCCACCGGGGTGGGCCGGTTGAGGACAACGCCGAGCGAGCCCTGCTCGTCGTGGTCGAGCAGCAGCACCACCGCGCGGTCGAAATTCGGGTCCGCGAGGGCGGGGGAGGCCACGAGCAGCCGCCCTGTGAGGGAGGACACCTCGGTCATGGCGCCATGATCTCGCACATTCGCCCTTGAGGGGGAGTGGGCGGCACATCCGAAACCGTGCGCAGCTCAGGGCGCACCGCGGCAGTACGGGGCGCGCGCGGCCCTCCGGCCGGACCCCAGCCGGAAGGAGACGCTCCGCCACCTGGCGGGCACCCAGGGTGTTGTGCCGAATTCATGACAGTCCTACGGCCCCGTCAGCCTTACGAACAGGGGGGTCATGCCCCTTACCCTTTTCACTGGCCCCCTGCCCACCCCTCTCCGGAACGCGAGATTCATGACCGGCATCAGTGACGATGTACTGCTTGTCCACGGCGGAACTCCGCTCGAGGGCGAGATCCGTGTCCGCGGCGCGAAGAACCTCGTACCCAAGGCGATGGTCGCGGCCCTGCTCGGCAGTGAGCCCAGCCGGCTGCGCAACGTTCCCGACATCCGGGACGTCCGGGTCGTGCGCGGGCTGCTCCAGCTGCACGGGGTGACCGTCCGCCCCGGTGACGAACCGGGCGAGCTGGTGCTCGACCCCTCGCACGTCGAGAGCGCGAACGTCGCCGACATCGACGCCCACGCGGGCTCCTCGCGCATCCCGATCCTGTTCTGCGGCCCGCTGCTGCACCGCCTCGGTCACGCCTTCATCCCGGGCCTCGGCGGCTGCGACATCGGCGGCCGGCCGATCGACTTCCACTTCGAGGTGCTGCGCCAGTTCGGCGCGACCATCGAGAAGCGCGAGGGCGGCCAGTACCTGGAGGCCCCCCAGCGGCTGCGCGGCTGCAAGATCCGCCTGCCCTACCCGTCGGTCGGCTCGACCGAGCAGGTGCTGCTGACGGCCGTCCTGGCCGAGGGCGTCACCGAGCTCAGCAACGCCGCCGTCGAACCCGAGATCGAAGACCTCATCTGCGTCCTGCAGAAGATGGGCGCGATCATCTCCGTCGACACCGACCGGACCATCCGGATCACCGGTGTGGACCGCCTCGGCGGCTACAACCACAAGGCGCTCCCGGACCGGCTGGAGGCCGCCTCCTGGGCGTCCGCGGCGCTGGCGACCGGCGGCAACATCTACGTGCGCGGCGCGCAGCAGCGTTCGATGATGACCTTCCTGAACACCTACCGCCGGGTCGGCGGGGCGTTCGAGATCGACGACCACGGCATCCGCTTCTGGCACCCGGGCGGCCCGCTCAACGCCATCGCACTGGAGACCGACGTCCACCCGGGCTTCCAGACCGACTGGCAGCAGCCGCTGGTCGTGGCGCTGACCCAGGCCACCGGCCTCTCCATCGTCCACGAGACGGTCTACGAGTCCCGCCTGGGCTTCACCTCCGCGCTCAACCAGATGGGTGCGCACATCCAGCTCTACCGGGAGTGCCTGGGCGGCAGCGCCTGCCGCTTCGGCCAGCGCAACTTCCTGCACTCGGCCGTCGTCTCGGGGCCCACCAAGCTCCAGGGCGCCGACCTGGTCATCCCCGACCTGCGCGGCGGGTTCTCGTACCTGATCGCGGCGCTCGCCGCCGAGGGCACCTCGCGGGTGCACGGCATCGACCTGATCAACCGCGGCTACGAGAACTTCATGGAGAAGCTCGTGGAACTGGGCGCCAAGGTCGAGCTCCCGGGCGGCGACCTCGTCTGACGGGTGCGGATCCGCGCCTGACGGGTGCGGATCCGCATCCGACGGACGTAGATCCACACAGACCGGCCTAGAACGCCCCCACAAGCCCCGTACAGGGCCTGTGGGGGCGTTCTGGCTCCCGGGGGCCACTCAGGGCCCCGGAAGCGCCGAGAGGCGGTCACCCGGTGCCGGGTGACCGCCTCTGGCGTATTACGTACTACTGCCGTCCCGGGGGCCGCTGGGGCCCTCGGCACAAGGGCTGACTACTTGCCCTTGGCGGCTTCCTTGAGCTTGGAGCCCGCGGAGACCTTCACGCTGTAGCCGGCCGGGATCTGGATGGGGTCGCCGGTCTGCGGGTTGCGCGCGGTGCGAGCGGCACGGTGGGTGCGCTCGAAGGTCAGGAAGCCGGGGATGGTGACCTTCTCGTCGCCCTTGGCGACAATCTCGCCGACGGTCTCGGCGAGCGCGGCCAGAACGGCGTCGGCGTCCTTGCGGGTCACCTCGGCGCGCTCGGACAGAGCGGCCACCAGCTCACTGCGGTTCATGTTGTACTCCCGTGTTCAACGTGCCTTAGAGGCGTGAGATCGAAGCCGATGCTGCCAGGGCCCTAGGACAGTCCCCGGACCCGGGTCTGACGTCAGACCCTCTCGCCCGGTTACGCATCCTGCCCCCACCACCGGCGGGAAAGCCAATCCGGCACCCGCCGGGGTCACACGAAAAGCGCCACAGTCACGCCGCGGTGACGCTCCGTCCGCACCGGAAGGCGTCCGGAGAGTCTCCGGATGGCGTCCGGAGACGCGGACCGCGGGCCACGCGGGCATCCCCGCAACCCTATGGGCGGCCCGGGGGGCCCGCATCCCGCGACGCGCCGGGGGATCAGACGGAGGTGGGCGCCGTCACAGCCGCGGAGGCCGCCTTGCGGACGGCTCCGGCGACCGCGCCCGCGACCTTGTCGTTGAAGACCGACGGGATGATGTAGTTCGCGTTCAGCTCGTCCTCGCCGACCACGTCGGCCAGGGCGCTCGCGGCGGCCAGCATCATGTCGGTGTTCACGGTGCGCGACTGGGCGTCCAGCAGGCCCCGGAAGACGCCCGGGAAGACCAGCACGTTGTTGATCTGGTTCGGGAAGTCGGAACGGCCGGTGGCCACGACGGCGGCGGTCTGGCGTGCGATCGCCGGGTCCACCTCGGGGTCCGGGTTCGCGAGCGCGAACACGATCGCGCCTTCCGCCATGGCGGCCACGTCCTCGCCGCTGAGGACGTTGGGGGCCGAGACGCCGATGAACACGTCGGCGCCGACCACGGCCTCCTTCAGGGTGCCCGTGTAGCCCTCGGGGTTGGTGTTGTCGGCGATCCAGCGCAGCGGCGAGTCCGGGGCCGCGTCGACAAGGTCGGGGCGGTCCGCGTGCACGACACCGTGGATGTCGGCGCTGACGGCGTTCTTGACACCCGCGGCGAGGAGCAGCTTGAGGATGGCGGTACCGGCGGCGCCGGCGCCCGACATGACCACCTTCACGTCGCCAACGGCCTTGCCCACCACGCGCAGTGCGTTGGTGAGGGCGGCGAGGACCACGATGGCGGTGCCGTGCTGGTCGTCGTGGAAGACGGGGATGTCGAGGGCCTCGCGCAGCCGGGCTTCGATCTCGAAGCAGCGCGGCGCGGAGATGTCCTCCAGGTTGATGCCCGCGAAGCCCGGGGCGATCGCCTTGACGATGGCGACGATCTCGTCGGAATCCTGGGTGTCGAGGCAGATCGGCCAGGCGTCGATGCCGGCGAAGCGCTTGAAGAGGGCCGCCTTGCCCTCCATGACGGGCAGCGCGGCCATCGGGCCGATGTTGCCGAGGCCCAGCACGGCGCTGCCGTCCGTCACGACTGCGACGGAGTTGCGCTTGATGGTCAGGCGGCGGGCGTCCTCGGGGTTCTCGGCGATCGCCATGCACACGCGGGCCACACCCGGGGTGTAGATCATCGAGAGGTCGTCGCGGTTGCGGATGGGGTGCTTCGACTGCATCTCGATCTTGCCGCCGAGGTGCATCAGGAAGGTGCGGTCGGAGACCTTGCCGAGGCTGACGCCCTCGATCCCGCGGAGCTTCTCGACGATCTCGTCGGCGTGCGCCGTGGACGTCGCGGCGATCGTCACGTCGATACGGAGCTTCTCGTGACCGGATGCGGTCACGTCGAGGCCGGTGACCGAGCCACCGGAGGACTCCACGGCGGTGGTGAGCTGGGAGACCGCGGTTCCGCTCGCGGGCACTTCCAGGCGGACCGTCATCGAGTACGAGACGCTGGGCGCCGTTGCCATGGCCGTGTTCCTCTTCTGTCCCTGGTTCTTCTGTACACAGGGCCCAGCACTGCTCCGGCCGAAACATGGCAGGTGCGGCAGGACCTGTTGTCCGATCGTCCCACCTACCAGCCGGTACAAGGTAACCAGCTACAAATTTCGGAAGAACTCTTCCACCATACGAGATAACCGGGGTCTGGGGAATGGGTGGCCCATACAAAAAAGGTCCGCGCCCCCCACTGGGTGGAGGACGCGGACCTGGTGCTTCATACGTCTATGACACCGACCCGCCATGCTCGCCTCGCGGCAAGTGGTCGCTCTAGGCGACTAAGGTTGGGCCCGGGGGCTTGGATCGAGTCGGTGCCGTAACCCAGGCTAACAAAGGTTCGCGCGAAGTGATCCCCCCACCGGCGACCGGTTGCGGGACCACGCCGTTGGCCGCCGACCAACCGGCCCTATGACGGCCATCGGCCCTACGACGGCCACCGGCCCCCTGACGGCAGCCGGCCCCCCGACGGCCTCACGGCTGCAGCAGCGCCGCGACCCCCTCGGCGTCCGGGGCGTCCCGGTCGGTGGAGATCACCGTCAGCTGCTGGGTCGCACGGGTCAGGGCCACGTAGAGCACCCGCAGGCCCGCCGGGGACTCGTCCGCGATCTCCGCCGGGGAGACGACCACCGTGGCGTCGTACTCCAGGCCCTTCGCCTCCAGGCTGCCGAGGGCGACCGCCCGCTCCCCCAGGTCCGCGAGCCAGCCCGCGGCCTCCGCGCGCCGGTCCATGGCCACGACCACGCCGACCGTGCCGTCCACCTGCTCCAGCAGCCGCCGGGTCTCCTCCACGACGGTGGAGCGCAGATCCCGTTCATTGGGCGCCACCGCCGTGAAGCGCGGCTGCAGGCCCGTGGAGCGCACGGCCGTCGGCGGCTCCGTGCCCGGCGCCGCCAGCTTCAGCACCCGCGAGGCGACCTCCGCGACCTCGGCCGGGTTGCGGTAGTTCACCGTCAGGGTGAACTTGCGCCGCGGCCGCGTACCCAGCGCCTCGTCGCGCGCGGCGGCCGCCTCCTGCGGATCGGTCCACGAGGACTGCGCCGGGTCGCCGACCACCGTCCACGTGCCGCCCCGGCCGCGACGGCCGACCATCCGCCACTGCATCGGCGTCAGGTCCTGCGCCTCGTCGACGATGACGTGCGCGTACTCGGTGCGCTCCGCCGCGAGCCGCTCGGCCCGCTCCCACTGGGTCTCCTCGCGGGTCGGCATCAGCTCCTCCAGCCCGCTCAGCTGGTCCAGCGGGTTCAGCTCCCGCTTCCGCTTGGGCCGTGCGGGCGCGCCCAGCAGCTGCTGGAGCTCGTCCAGCAGCGCCACGTCGTGCACCGACAGGGCGCCCTTGCCGTCCGGGCCCACCCGACGCAGGGAGCGCGCCACCTGCCGGGTCTCGCGCGGGTTCAGGTCCCGGCGCGACCAGCGCGACAGGCGCCGCTCGTCCGCCATGCAGGCCAGGACCCCGCGCGGGGTCAACTCGGGCCACCAGGCGTTCAGGAAGTCGATGAACGCGTCCTCCGTCGAGATGTCCTCGTCGAAGGCGGAGCGCAGCTCGGCCGCGAGCTCGGGGTCGCTGTGCCGGCCGGCCCCGCCGGACTTCGAGTACAGCGCGTCCAGCAGGAGCTTGCGGGCGCGCGGGCGCAACAGGTTGACCGGGGCCGTGCCGGACAGGACGTTCTGCCGGATCCGGTCGAGGTCGGGGGCCTCCAGCTCCTGGCGGCGCCCGAAGGCCACCACGCGCAGCCGGTCGGGGGCGGGGGCCCCGCCGGGACCGCCGAACTCCAGGGCTCCCCGTACGGCCTTGCGCAGCACCTTCAGCATCCGGGACGAGCCCTTGATGCGTGCGGTGGACGGGTCGTCGTACGTGGTCGCCTCGGCCCCGTCGACGAGCGAGCCGAGCGCCCGGATGGCGACCTGGCCCTCCTCGCCCAGGGAGGGCAGGACGCCCTCGGTGTAGGCGACCAGGAGCGGGGTCGGGGAGACGATCAGGATGCCGCCGGAGTAGCGCCGCCGGTCCTGGTAGAGCAGGTAGGCGGCGCGGTGCAGGGCGACGGCGGTCTTGCCGGTGCCGGGGCCGCCCGCGACCTCGGCCACCGAGGCGGCGGGCGCCCGGATGACGAGGTCCTGCTCGGCCTGGATGGAGGAAACGATGTCGCGCATCGAGTGGGTACGGGCCCGGCCGAGGGCGGCCATCAGGGCGCCGTCGCCGATGACGGGCAGCTCGTTCCCCTCGAGGAAGGCGGTCACCTCGGGGCGCATCAGGTCGTCCTCGACGCCGAGCACCTTGCGCCCCTTGGAGCGGATGACCCGGCGGCGCACGACGCGGCCGGGCTCCTTGGGGGTGGAGCGGTAGAACGGCGCGGCCGCGGGGGCGCGCCAGTCGATGACGAGCGGCGAGTAGTCGGAGTCGAGGACCCCGATGCGGCCGATGTGGAGCGTCTCGGCGATGTCGGCCGTGAGATCGGTGCGGATCGCGTCGTCGGCGGGCTCGACGGAGGTGAAGGCGCCGTCGGGGCCCCGCTCCCCGTCCTTGCCGAGGACCAGGTCGATGCGGCCGAACAGGAAGTCCTCGAACTCGTTGTTGAGACGGTTGAGGTGGATCCCGGCACGGAACACCTGCGCGTCCCGTTCCGCGAGGGCGCCGGGCGTGCCGACCTGGCCACGCTTGGCGGCGTCGTTCATCAGGAACTCCGCCTCGTGGATCTTCTCCTCAAGGCGTCGGTACACGTGATCGAGATGCGTCTGCTCGACCGCGATCTCCCGATCGCGGACGGAATCCGCCGTGCTGTCGACAGCGGCATTCTGCGCGGCCACCAAGGCCCCTTTCTGACGTGCATGGGCAGCCGTCAACCGTACGCCAAGGGGCCCTCCCGCGCACGCCCCTTCCAGGACGGCTCGCGGATCAGGACGAAGATCACGCCCGGCGGCGGCCGCGGGCCGGGTCAGCCGGGGCGGGATTCGAGGACGCGCCGCCGGTGCCGGGCCACGCGCTCGCGGTTGCCGCAGAGCTCGCTGGAGCACCAACGGCGGCGGTGTCCGCGCGAGGTGTCGAGGTAGACCCGGGCGCAGCCGTCGCCTTCGCAGGCCCGCAGCAGTTCCCGTTCGCCGGGGTCGGTGAGCAGTTCGACGGCGTCCCGGGCCACGGCGGCGAGCAGGCCGGCGCATTCGACGCCGCCGCACAACTCCCGTACGAGGTGACCTTCTTGGTCCTGCACTGCACACAGTCCCGGGGGTGCACCGGCGGCCGCCGCGTTGACCCGGGCCAGCGCGAGCCCGGGCGGCGCGGCTCCGGCCAGCTCGGCCCGTACGAGGCTCTCGACGTCGGCGCGCAGCACCCGGAAGGCGTGCACCCAGTCGTCGCCGACCCGGGTGAGCGGCGTCCGGTCGGGCACCAGCCCGGCTCCGGTGAGCCACAGGCACAGCCCGTCGCCGTCACGGATGCCCTCGGTCTTCGCGAGAGGCGCAAAAGTAGCCACCAGGTCCAGGCAGACCCGCCCGGAGTCGAACCACATGCCCGTCACCGCCTCCCTCTCGGGGCGTGCCCCCAGAGTGCCCGTCTCCGGGGCCGGCGGCTAGAGGGCGCGCAGCCGGAGCGCGGGCGGCCGGAGCACGGGCGGCTAGTGCTTTGACCGGAAAGGTTTGCCGGGTCGCGGTGTCCGGTGCGGTGCATCGCAAGGCGGAGGGCCGCCGCTTGTACCGGACGTACTTCGGTGGCCCGACAACGCGGCGAGGTGCCGTGCCGGGCGCCGCGACCCGGTGGACCTTTCCGGTCACAGCACTAGAAGGCGGGCGGCTCGTCGTTCAGCAGCAGCTGGAAGAGCCGGTGGTCCTGCCAGGCCCCGCCGACGTGCAGGTAGCGGGGCGCGAGCCCGTACTGCTCGAAGCCCACCTTCGCGAGGACCCGCTGCGAGGCCAGGTTCTCGACGCGGGTCCCCGCCTCGACCCGGTGCAGTCCGACCTCGTCGCGGGCGATCCGGCAGATCTCCTCCAGCGCGGCGGTGGCCACCCCCTTGCCGGCCCAGGCCTGGTCCACCCAGTAGCCGATGCCGCCGCTGCGCAGCGGCCCGAGCACGATGGAGCCGAGGTTGATCGCCCCGATCGGCATCCCGCGCCCGATCAGCACGTACGGCCGCACCCGCCCTCCGTCCCGGTCCTCGAGCAGCGCCTCGATGCGCTCCAGCTGCCCGGCCTCGGTGTAGAAGTTCGCGGCCCGCAGGGGCTCGTAGGGGGCCATGTACGCCCGGTTCCGGTCCAGCACCTCGGCGAGCCCGGCGGCGTCCGCCTCCCGGATCTCCCTCATCTCCACACCGTCAATGATCATCCGGGCACGCTAACGGACGGCCCGGGCCGCGGCCAGAGCGGTGCCCCTCAGGTGTCCCCGTACTTCGTGTCGGCGGCCACGTCCAGGGACAGCCGGTAGCCGCGCTTGACGACGGTCTGGATGAGGTTGGGGGCGCCCAGGGCCACGCGCAGGCGGGCCATCGCCGTTTCCACCGCGTGCTCGTCGCGGCCCGCGCCCGGCAGGGTGCGCAGGAGTTCGGAGCGGGCCACGACCCAGCCCGGGCGCCGGGACAGGGCCCTGAGCAGGGCCATCCCGGCCGGTGGTACGGGGCGCAGCTCGCTGTCGAGGAGGACCGCGTGGCCGCGCAGCTCCAGCCGGTGTCCGGCCACCGGGAGCACGCGGGCCCGGCCCGGGAGTTCCTGGCACAGGAGTTGCACGAGGGGTCCGAGCCGGAAGCGCTCGGGCTGCACCGTGGGCACGCCTTCCGCCTGCAGGGGCAGCGCCGTCACCGGCCCCACGCACGCGGAGAGCACCGACCCGCCGGTCAGCGCTGCGAGCACGGGTTCCCGTACGCCCCGCTCCGCGGCCCGCGTCAGCAGGGAGGCCGCCGCCGGTGCGGAGGTGAAGCTCACCGCGTCCACGCCGCCCGCGGCCACCGCGTCGAGCAGCCGGTCCAGCGGCCCGAGGTCCTCCGGGGCCATCCACCGGTAGACGGGTACGCCGACCACCTCGGCCCCGCCCGCCCGCAGGGCCTCGATGAACCCGGGCAGCGGCTCCCCGTGCAGCTGGAGGGCGATGCGCCGGCCGGCCACCCCGGCCGTGAGCAGCCGGTCCAGTACCTCGGCGAGCGACTCCGACCCCGGGGACCAGGTCTCCACGAGCCCGGCGGCCCGGATCGCCCCCTTCACCTTCGGTCCGCGCGCCAGCAGTTCGGTCTCCCGCAGCCGCCCGAGCAGTTCCTCGCCGAGCCCCCACCCGTCGGCGGCCTCGATCCAGCCGCGGAAGCCGATGGCGGTGGTCGCCACCACCACGTCGGGCGCGCAGCCGATCAGCTCCTTCGTGGCGGACAGCAGTTCGGCGTCGTCGGCGAGCGGCACGATCCGCAGGGCGGGCGCGTGCAGCACGGTGGCCCCGCGGCGGCGCAGCAGGGCGATGAGCTCGTCGGCCCGCCGGGCGGCGGTGACTCCGACGGTGAATCCGGCGAGCGGTCCGGCCGCCGGACCGGTGGGGGTGTCGTGGTCGTGCATGGTGACCTGCCTCGCGCAGTGGTCGGGTCCGGTGTCGGGGTCCGGTGTCGCGGTCACCCGCATGCGTGACGTTCGCGTGAACCGAGCCTGCCCTGGGGGCGTATCAGGCTCGGTTCACGCGTATTTCGGTGCCGTTAACCGACGTGTGCTCGCCGTTACACCGAGGTGAGCTGCGGCTTCGCCTCCGCACCGGCCGTGGGGATCATCACCTGGGCGGGCCGGCGAAGGTATACCGCCCAGGTGACGGCGCAGCACACCGCGTAGAAGCCGAGGAAGGTCACGAAGGCCGCCGTGCCCGAGCCGGAGCTGAGGAACGCCTCGCGGAAGACCAGGTTGATGCCGAGCCCGCCGAGCGCGCCGACCGCGCCGATGAGTCCCATGGAGGCGCCGGACAGCCGCCGCCCGTACGCGGCCGCGTCCTCACCGCTCATCCCGCGGGCCAGCGCCTTCGCCTGGAAGATGCCGGGGATCATCTTGTAGGTGGAGCCGTTGCCGAGCCCGCTGAGGACGAACAGCCCCACGAAGCCGACCAGGAACACCGGCAGGGATTCCCGTACGGAGGCCAGGATCACCACTCCGGTCGCCGCCGCCATCGACACGAAGGTGCCCAGGGTGATCCACGCGCCGCCGAAGCGGTCCGCGAGGGCCCCGCCGACGGGCCGGATCAGCGAGCCGAGCAGCGGTCCGATGAAGGTGAGCGAGGCCGCCTGGAGCGGGGTGCGGCCGAACTGCGTCTGGAGCACCAGGCCGAAGGCGAAGCTGTAGCCGATGAAGGAGCCGAAGGTGCCGATGTACAGGAACGCCATGATCCAGGTGTGCCCGTCGCGGGCCGCGTCCCGTACGGCTCCGGTGTCGTTGCGCACGGGCGCGAGGTTGTCCATCCGCAGCGCGGCGAGCGCCGCCGCGATCACGATGAGCGGGATGTAGGCGCCGAGCAGCAGCCGGGGGTGCCCGGCCCCGGCCGTACCGATGACCAGCAGGGCGACGAGCTGGACGACGGGGACGCCGATGTTTCCGCCGCCCGCGTTGAGGCCGAGCGCCCAGCCCTTCTTGCGCAGCGGGAAGAAGGCGTTGATGTTCGTCATCGACGAGGCGAAGTTCCCGCCGCCGACCCCGGTCAGCGCGGCCACCAGCAGGAAGGTGTTGTACGAGGTCCCGGGCTCCATCACCAGCCAGGCGGCGACGGTCGGGGCGAGCAGCAGCAGGGCGCTGACGACCGTCCAGTTGCGTCCGCCGAAGCGGGCCACGGCGAAGGTGTAGGGCACGCGGACCAGGGCGCCCACGCAGGTGGCGGTGGCGATGAGGAAGAACTTCCCGGCGGGGTCGATCCCGTACTTGGGGCCCATGAAGAGCACCATCACCGACCACAGGGACCAGATCGAGAACCCGATGTGCTCGGAGAGCACGGAGTAGATCAGGTTGCGGCGGGCGGTCTTCTCCCCCGTTTCCCGCCAGAAGGTCTCGTCCTCGGGTTCCCACCGCTCGATCCAGCGGCCACCCTTGCGCGGTGCGGTCGTACTGGTCATCACACGCCTCCACAGCTGCTGCGATCACGTCGCGCTCGTCGCGTCTCGTCGCGTCTGGCCGCACCCGTCGCGTCTTCGCGCCCGTCGCGTCCCTCCGTGGTGATGACCGTAGGAAGGGCTCGTTTCAGCCCCGGTCCCCGCCGGATGACCGGCGGGAAACCTTGCACTCACCCACCGCCCACGTCCTGTGTGAGCGCGATCGGTGTGAGCGCGGGCAGCCAACTGTCCGCGGGCACCTCCAGCCAGCCGCGCCCGGCGCCGAGCTCCGCGGCGGCGGCGCGCAGCGCGTCGAGCCCGGGATGGCTCATTCCCTTGCGCCACACCATGGCGAGCGGCGACAGCGGTACCGGCGCGGTCAGCGGCCGCTTGACGCAGCCGGGCATGTCGGCGAAGTCCACCGTGGCGAGCACCGGATTGCCCGTCTTGACCATGACGCGGCGGAACTCGTCCTTGCCCATCGCCACCGGCGCGGGCGGCGCGGGCTCGATGCCCCGCCCGGCGAACAGTTCGCGCGCCAGCCCGGTCCACTCCAGGGTCCGCGGGTTCCCGGCCCCGGCGTACACCGTCTCCCCGCGCAGCGCGTCCAGAGGTACGGACTCCAGCCCGGCCAGCGCGTGCCCCTCGGACAGCACCACCGCGAGCGGCTCGTACCGTACGGGCGCCTGCGCGAGGCGGGCCCGCAGCGCCGGGTCGAGGCCGTCGGCGTACCCGAAGGAGACGTCGAGGCGGCCGGCGGCGATCTCGGCGGCGGCGTAGGTGAGCCCGGACTCGAAGCGGGCCATCAGCTCGCAGTCGGGGGCGAGCTCGCGGGCCCGGTCCAGGACGGTGCGGGCGGTGCCGGGGCCGTCGGTGTTGAGGTCGACGAGCAGCGGCCGGGCGGCGGTGTCCCCGGCAAAGGCGGCGGCCAGCTCCTCGTGGGCCCGCAGCACCCCGCGGGCCAGGGGCAGCAGCCGCTCCCCATCCGGGGTCAGCTCGACGGCGCGGGTGGTGCGGACGAAGAGGGCCGCGCCCAGGGTCTGTTCGAGCCGGCGCACGTCCCGGCTGAGGGCCTGCTGGGCCACGTAGAGCCGGGCGGCGGCACGGGTGAAGTGCAGCTCCTCGGCCACGGCGAGGAAGGCGCGCAGCAGGCGGGGTTCCACGTCTCGGGGCGTCACCTGCGGAGACTAACAACCCAGAGCGGTGAATCACCCCCGAACAGGTGTTGGACCCGTACGGCCCCGGGGCCGGAGCCTTGATCCATGCCCACCACCCCGCTGATGACCGTCACCGGCACCACCCTGGTCCTCGCCCCCGGCCCCGCCCCCGCCCCCGGGCGTCCGGGACGCCGCCCGGCCCGGACCCCCGGCCCGTACCGGCGGCTGTTCGCACTCCCCGGCACCCGCGGCTTCACCACCGGGAACCTCATCGCCCGGCTCCCCATGGGCATGTTCGGGATCAGCGCCGTCATGATGATCGCGGGCCAGCGCGGTTCGTACGCCCTCGCCGGCGCGGTCGTCGCGGCCGGTCTGGCGGCCACCGCGGTCGTGGCCCCCTGGACGGCCCGGCTGGTCGACCGGCACGGGCAGGCCCGCGTCGCCGTCCCCGCCACCCTGATCGCCGTACTCGGCTCGCTCTCGCTCGTCGCGTGCGTCCGTACCGAAGCGCCCGCCTGGACCCTCTTCGCCTCCTACGCCGCCACCGCGACCACCCCCAACATCGGCGGCATGTCGCGCGCCCGCTGGACGCACCTGCTGGAGGGCGACCCCGCGGCGCACCACACCGCGATGTCCTTCGAGCAGGCCGCGGACGAGCTGGCGTTCATGCTCGGGCCGGTGGTCGCCGCGTTCCTCTGCACCGCCGTCTTCCCGGAAGCGGGCACGCTCGCCGGCGCCGCACTGCTCCTGACCGGGATGCTGGTCTTCACGGCCCACCGCGCCACGGAGCCCCCGCCGGCGGCGCCGGTCCGCGGCAAGTCCCCGCTGCGGAGCCTGGGACGGCTGCTGCCGCTCTTCTTCGTCCTCGGCACGATGTTCGGCTCGCTGGAGATCACCTCCGTCGCCCACCTCGGCGGCCACGGCCTCGGCGCGCTCTCGGGCCCGGTCATCGCCCTCCAGGCGGCGGGCTCCTGCCTGGCCGGCCTGCTCTACGGCACCCTGCGCCCGCGCGGACTGCCGGCCTGCCTGGCCGTCCTGGCCGGGGCGATGGCACTGCCCTGGGCGGCGGCGGCCACCGGCTCGGTCCCGGCCCTCGCGGCGGCACTGCTCGCGGCCGGCGTGGCCACGGCCCCGGTCATGGTCACCGCCATGTCCCGGATCCACGCGGTGACCCCGCCGGGCCGGCTCAACGAAGGGATGACCCTGGCCGTCACCGCGATCTTCGCGGGCATCTCGGTGGGCTCGGCGACCGCCGGCTCCGCGATCGACCACCTGGGCACGACCGCCCCGTACGCCCTCCCGGCGGCGGCAGCCCTGCTGGCCCTCTTCGTCGGCACGGGGATCGCGCGAGCCTCCCGGATCGCCTGAGGCGATCCGTCACCGACCGGGATCCGGACACGACAAAGGCCCCGCAGCCTGACGGCCGCGGGGCCTTTGCCCAACATGGGGGTTGTGGAGATGGCGGGAATCGAACCCGCGTCCAACGGTGCAGAAGTAGGGCTTCTCCGAGCGCATTCCGCTGCGCTTTTCTCGGCCCCGGAGATCACACGGACAAGTCTCCGACGGGCTCAGTCACTGTTTGATTTCCCTCTATCCCCCGTGACCGGAGTTAGAGGTTTAGATCCCTAATTGACGCCAGGATCCGGACCGGGACCACTTCCGGGCTGACGCTCCTCACAGAGGCTTCAGCTCACTGTTATTAGGCAGCGAGGGTGAAGCGGGAGTTATCGCTCTTGGAGTTGGCGATTATTGTTTGCGACATATGGTTAACGAGATCATTGCCGCTTTCTCGGCTCGCTTCCCCTACAACGACATCCGCTGTCGAAACCGATCATCCCCATGTTTCACGCTGTTCAGTTATGAGATCCAGCAGGCGCTCTCCATGCGTCCCGCTCGACCGGCGCCACTCGCAAGCGCGTGGTGCTGACGCCATGGTACGCGACGTGGACCACACTCTGCCAGGACATTAAAGCTTGCCGCGCTCCTTGCGCTTCACGGCCGAGATCACCCGGTTCGTCTCGCGCGTGTCCTGCTTCTCGCGCAGCGACTGCCGCTTGTCGTACTCCTTCTTGCCCTTCGCCAGCGCGATCTCGATCTTCGCCCGGCCGTCCTTGAAGTAGAGGGCGAGCGGCACGATCGTGTTGCCGGTCTCCCCCGTCTTCGAGTCCAGCTTGTCGATCTCCTCCCGGTGCAGGAGCAGCTTGCGCTTGCGCCGCGCGCTGTGGTTGGTCCAGGTGCCCTGGCTGTACTCCGGCACGTGCACGTTGTAGAGCCAGGCCTCGCCGCTCTCCACCGACACGAAGCCGTCCACCAGCGAGGCACGGCCCTGACGCAGGGACTTGACCTCGGTACCCGTGAGCACGAGGCCGCACTCGTAGGTGTCGATGATCGTGTAGTCGTGCCGCGCCTTCTTGTTCTGGGCGATCAGCTTGCGCCCTGTTTCCTTAGCCATAGTGCGGTCATTTTCGCACTACGGACCCACTCCGATGCCACTCAATACCGTGCGGGCCCGTTCCTCGACCCGGTCCGCCGCCGCCAGGTCCGGGGTGATGCCCGCGCCGTCCAGGCTGCGGCCCGCCGGAGTGCGGTACGTCCCCACCGTCAGCTCCGCCACCGAGCCGTCCGGCAGCTCCGTCGGCATCTGCACCGAGCCCTTGCCGAAGGTGCGGGTGCCGACCGCCACCGCGCGGCCGCGGTCCTGGAGGGCTCCGGTGACCAGCTCGGCCGCGCTCATCGTGCCGCCGTCGATCAGCGCCACCAGCGGCCGGGCCGTATCGCCGCCCGGGGTCGCGTAGAGGGCGCGCTGTGCGCCGCGCACGTCGTACGTCGCCACCAGCCCGCCGTCCAGGAAGGCGGAGGCGGCCGTCACGGCCTCGGTGACCAGGCCGCCGGTGTTGCCGCGCAGGTCGAGCATGACCCCGCCGCCGGCCGGGGCCGCGCGGACCGCGGAGCGGACCCGGTCGCCGGAACCCCGGGTGAAGGAGGCGACCTTGATGACCGTGATGCCGCCGGGCAGTTCCCGTACCGTCACGGGCTCGCTGCGCAGCTTCTCGCGCCGCACGGTCTTCGTGACGTCGGCCCCTCCGCGGGTCAGTTTCAGCTCCACGGGGGTGCCGGCCTCGCCGCGCAGCAGGGCCACCACCTCGGCCACCTTGAGCCCGGTCACGCCCTGCCCGTCGATGCTGAGCAGCCGGTCCCCGGCACGCATCCCGGCCCGCGCCGCGGGGCTGTCGGGCTGCACCCGGTCGATCTCGATGCGGCCGTCGCGCAGCCGCCCGGCCCACAGGCCTACGCCCGTCCAGTGGCCGTCCAGGTCGTCGGCGAAGGCCTCGTACTCGCCCTGGTCGTACACCGCGGCCCAGCGGTCCCCGCTGCGGCTGACCACGTCCTGGGCCGCCGACTTGGCGGACTTGCCCTCGGCAACGGCCTCGGCGGCCGCGCGGGCCACCTCGTCCCGGTCGGCGGTGGCCGCCTGGCGGTGCGCCGGTGCCCGCGGCCCCGGCACGGCCGCGGAGGGCCCCGTACCCACCACCAGGGCGGCGGGACCGGCGAACGGCTCGGGGCCGGAGCGGTCCCAGCTCCCGGTGCACGCGCCGGCACCCACGGCGGCGAGGAAGGCCAACGTCAAAACGGCCCCGCGACGCACGTCGCGGGGCCGGAGACAGAAGGCGGGAACACTCGGCAAGCCCAGCATGGCGCCGAGTCTAGGACAAGGCCCGCAGCGGTACGGGTGGTTGGCCGTACCGCTCGCGGGGCGCTCGTCACACCTTCAGGTACTTGCGCAACGCGATGAAGGCGGCCAGCGAGGGCATCAGCACGCCGATGACCAGGACGAGCGGCAGCTTGGTCAGGACCGAGTCCCAGCCGATGAAGTTGATGAGCTCCATCTTGTCGCGCAGCGCGGCGCCGTGGTCGATCACGAAGTACTGGCCCGCACCGAGCATCCCGCAGGCGAGCAGCGCGCCGATCAGGCCGGCGAAAGCGGCCTCCATGATGAACGGCACCTGGATGTAGAAGCTGGAGGCACCCACCAGGCGCATGATCCCGGTTTCGCGCCGACGGCTGAAGGCCGAGACGCGCACCGTGTTGACGATCAGCAGCAGGGCCACGACCAGCATGATCAGCATGATGCCGAGGGCGGCCCAGTTGAGGTAGCCGAGGAGTCTGAAGAGGTTGTCCAGTACGGTGCGCTGGTCCTCCACCGACTGGACCCCGTCACGACCGGAGAAGGAGGTCGTGATGACCTTGTACTTCTCCGGCTGCTTGAGCTTCACCCGGAAGGACTCGGGCATCTGGTCCGGGGTGATGGACGCGGCCAGGGCGGTGTGCCCGAACTGCTCCTTGTAGTGCTTGAAGGCCTCGTCGGAGGACTCGTAGGTGACGGCCTCGACGAGGTCCATGCCCTTGAGCTCGGCCTCCAGGGCCTGCTTCTGCTCCGGGGTCACCGCGCCCTTGGAGCAGGAGGCCCCGTTGGTCGCCTCGGCGTCGCTCTTGTTGCAGAGGTAGATGGAGACGTTGACCTTGTCGTACCAGTACCCCTTCATCTTGCTCACCTGGTCGCGCATGAGCAGGGACCCGCCGAACAGGGCCAGCGACAGGGACACGGAGATGATGACCGCGAAGGTCATGGTCAGATTGCGGCGGAGACCGACCCCGATCTCCGACATGACGAACTGGGCGCGCATCGCGTCTCAGGAGCCTTTCAGTGCTGGTAGCCGTAGACGCCGCGCGACTGGTCGCGGACGAGACGGCCCTGCTCGAGTTCGATGACGCGCTTGCGCATCTGGTCGACGATCTGCTGGTCGTGGGTCGCCATGATCACGGTGGTGCCGGTCCGGTTGATCCGGTCCAGCAGCTTCATGATGCCGACGGAGGTCTGGGGGTCCAGGTTGCCGGTGGGCTCGTCCGCGATCAGCAGCGCCGGCCGGTTGACGAAGGCACGGGCGATGGCCACGCGCTGCTGCTCACCACCGGAGAGCTCGCCGGGCATCCGGTCCTCTTTGCCGCCGAGGCCGACGAGTTCCAGGACCTGGGGAACGGCCTTCTTGATCTCGCCGCGCGGTCTGCCGATGACCTCCTGGGCGAAGGCCACGTTGTCGGCCACCGACTTGTTGGGCAGGAGGCGGAAGTCCTGGAAGACGGTCCCCAGCTGGCGCCGCATCTGCGGAACCTTCCAGTTGGAGAGCTTGGCGAGGTCCTTGCCCAGGACGTGCACCTGGCCGTGGCTCGCCCGCTCCTCGCGCAGGATGAGCCGCATGAAGGTGGACTTGCCGGAGCCGGAGGAGCCGACCAGGAAGACGAACTCGCCCTTCGAAATGTCCAGGGAGACATCTCTGAGTGCGGGGCGGCTCTGCTTCGGGTAGGACTTGGAGACGTTGTCGAATCGGATCACGGGTGCACCACGGTCGCCGGGAGTAGGTGTGCGTGACCATACGCGAACAGGCGCGAGGTGTGGACCCGGCGTCCGGAGTTGCCCGATATATCCCCTGGTCCGAGAGGTGCGCGACCGCGATTGCCCGGAGGGGCCGCGCCGAATGTCATCGAAGCTGGCACAGTGGGAGGGGGAACGGACCGGTTCCCGTCACCGTTGTAACCGAGGGGACGAAAGGAGGAGCGCATGACATATGACCGGCTCGTGTGCGCGAACTGCGCCGCACCCGTCAGCCAGGGCCGCTGCCCGGTGTGCCGGGCGAATCGGGAGCGCCTCCAGCGGGAGGACCCCTTCTCCGGTGGTATCAACCCGGTGGCGCTCATCGCGCTGCTGGTGATCCTGGTGGCCGCGCTGGCACTGGTGGCTCAGCAGACGGCGTAGTTCCTCAGCCGCCACGTCCCGATCAGACGCAAACGCAGCAACGGAAGGGCCCGGACACCTTGACGGTATCCGGGCCCTTCCGGCCGTTCTGACCAGCGCGTTCTTGGGTACCTACGGACCTACGCGGTCTGCTCCTGCTGCTTGCGCCAGCGGATCCCGGCCTCCAGGAAGCCGTCGATCTCGCCGTCGAGCACCGCCTGCGGGTTGCCGACCTCGAACTCCGTCCGGAGGTCCTTGACCATCTGGTACGGGTGCAGGACGTAGGACCGCATCTGGTTGCCCCAGGAGCTTCCGCCGTCCTTGAGGGCGTCCATCTTGTCCTTCTCCTCCTGGCGGCGCCGCTCGAGCAGCTTGGCCTGGAGGACGTTCATCGCGCTGGCCTTGTTCTGGATCTGCGAGCGCTCGTTCTGGCACGAGACCACGATGCCGGTCGGCAGGTGCGTGATGCGCACCGCGGAGTCGGTCGTGTTGACGCCCTGGCCGCCGGGGCCCGAGGCGCGGTACACGTCCACGCGCAGCTCGCCCTCGTCGATCTCGACGTGGTCGCTGGACTCGACGACCGGGAGCACCTCGACGCCCGCGAAGGAGGTCTGGCGGCGGCCCTGGTTGTCGAAGGGCGAGATCCGGACGAGGCGGTGCGTGCCCTGCTCGACGGAGAGGGTGCCGTAGGCGTACGGGGCCTTGACCACGAAGGTGGTCGACTTGATGCCGGCCTCTTCCGCGTACGAGGTCTCGTAGATCTCGGTCGGGTAGCCGTGCCGCTCGGCCCAGCGCAGGTACATGCGCTGCAGACGCTCGGCGAAGTCGGAGGCGTCCACGCCGCCGGCCTCGGCACGGATGTTGACCAGCGCCTCGCGCTCGGCGTACTCGCCGGAGAGCAGGGTGCGGACCTCCATCTCGTCCAGCGCCTTGCGCACGGAGACCAGCTCGCTCTCCGCCTCGGCGAGGGTGTCCGCGTCGTCCATCTCCTGGGCGAGGTCGAACAGCACTGCGAGGTCGTCGATGCGCCCGCGCAGGTTCTCGGTCTTGCGGACCTCGGCCTGGAGGTGCGAAAGCTTGCTCGTGATCTTCTGGGCGGCATCCGGGTCGTCCCACAGGGACGGCGCGGCGGCCTGCTCCTCGAGCACGGCGATTTCTGCCCTCAGCTTGTCGAGGTCCAGGACGGCCTCGATCGACCCCATGGTCGAGGAGAGGGACTTCAGCTCTTCGGAAACATCGACGACTGCCACGGGTCCAGCGTAGCCGGTCCCCGGGGGGCGCTCTCCGGCCAGGCCGAATCACCCGTACTAATGGGGGGTCGTACGGGCGTACGCTCACGATATGACCGTCTTCCTCGTCAAGCGCCGCCATGTGGACCACATGCGTGTCACGACGACGAGCTGTCCGCCGCCGGACCATCCCCAAGCCTGATCCACCCCGATCCGACTTGGTCCTGTACGCGGCCTCGCGGTCCCGGCGCCAACCCTGCCGGCGGCCCTCCCCAGCCGCGGCCCCCGCCACCCCTGGGGACAGGACCCCGTGACATCCCGAAACGGAGCCGTCATGCCGTCCGCGCACCCTTCTCCTTCCTCCGCTTCCTCCTCCGCTGCGCCCCAGGCCCCCTCCCTCCCGGTCCTGGACCTCTCCCAGGCCGACGATCCGGCGCTGCGCGATTCCTTCCGCAAGGAACTGCACGCGGCCGCCCGGGACAGCGGTTTCCTACACCTCACCGGGCACGGGGTCACTGCCGCCGAGACCGCCCGCATCCTGGCGCTGACCAGGGAGTTCTTCGCCCTTCCGGAGGCGGACCGGCTGGCCGTGAGCAATCTCAACTCCCCGCACTTCCGGGGGTACACCCGCATCGGGCACGAGCTGACCGGCGGCGCCTCCGACTGGCGCGACCAGCTCGACGTGGGCGCGGAGCGGGCGGCGCGGGACGTGGGACCGGACGACCCGGCGTACCTGTGGCTGGAGGGCCCGAACCAGTGGCCCGCGGCCCTTCCGGAACTGCGGGACGTGGTGCTGGAGTGGCAGTCCCGGCTGGCGGCGGTGGCCCACCGCCTGCTCCAGGAGCTGCTCGCCTCGATCGGCGCCCCGGCGGACTTCTTCGACGATGCCTTTGCGGACCGGCCCCACCTGCACACGAAGCTGATCCGCTACCCGGGATCCGCCCCGACGGGCACCGACCAGGGGGTCGGGGCCCACAAGGACTACGGCTTCCTCACGCTCCTCCTCCAGGACTCGGTGGGCGGGCTCCAGGTGGTCCGGGACGGGGCCTTCCTGGACGTCCCCCCGATGCCGGGAGCCTTCGTGGTCAACCTGGGCGAGCTGCTGGAGATCGCGACGGAGGGGTACCTGACGGCGACGGACCACCGTGTGGTGAGCCCGGCGGGGAGCGTGGAGCGGTTCTCGGTGCCGTTCTTCTACAACCCGCGGCTGGACGCCGTCATCGAGACGGTCCCGGGCGACTACCTGGACGCGGCGCCGGGGATAGCCCACGACGCGTCGAACCCGCTGCACGCGGAGTACGGCCGCAACGAACTGAAGGGCTGGGTCCGCGCCCACCCGGCGGTGGCCCGACGCTGGCACCCGGAGCTGACGGGCGCGTAGCCGGGGGACTCAAACGCCGGCCCAAATCAGCCTCGCCGGCGTTTGAGACGCGGGGTCCGGGGCACGGCCCCAGGGGGTCCGGGGCACAGCCCCGGGGAACGGTGGAAGGGCGGGTAGGGGACTTCGCCCCGCAGGGCCCCCCACCCGCACCCGGCTACGGGGCCGTCGAGCCCGACTGCTTGGTGTCCTGGGGCGGCGCCGAGTCGGAGGACACCGCCAGCCAGCTGCCGACCCCCACCGCCGCGGCCAGCACAACCGCGGCAGCGGACAGCGCGAGCCTCCGCTTGCGGACGGTCTCCGCCCGGTGCCGCGCGGAACCGGGCCGGTGCCCGCCGGCGGGACGCGGAACCCGGGCCGTGCCCAGGGCCCCGCCCGCCAGCTCGTCCGGCCCCGGCACCCGCATCGAGGTGTGGGTGTCCCGGTTGGAGTCGGTGGAGGATCCGGGGACCAGCGGAACCACACCCCGCCGCCGCACCGGATCGGCGGTGGCAGCCTCCGGTTCCGCGAACTCCGCCTGCTCCGGCTCGTCCGGCTCGTCCACGTCCAGCGGCGGCATCCCCGCCAGCAGCGGCAGCAGGTCCCGCAGCCGCAGGGAGAGCTCCGAGGCCCGCAGCCGCGAGGCGGGGGCCTTCGCCAGACACTGGACCATCAGCTGCCACAGCTCGTCGGGGATGCCGGGCAGCGGGACGACGGTTTCCGTCACGTGGCGCCGCAGCACTGCCCCGGGATGCCCGCCGCCGAACGGCGTGAAACCGGCGAGCAGTTCGTACAGCACGGTGGCCAGGGCGTAGATGTCCACGGCCGCGCGCGGCGGCAGCCCCTCCACGATCTCCGGCGCCAGGTAGTCGGGCGTGCCGATGATCCGGGTGGTGGGGGCCGAGGCCCGGCCGCCGGTGGACCGCCGCGGCGAGTCGATGAGCTTGGCCACGCCGAAGTCGGTGAGCAGCGCCGGATGCGCACCGCCCGGTCCGAGCGGGCCCTGCATGTCGAGCAGGACGTTCTCCGGCTTCACGTCCCGGTGCACGACCCCGGCCGCGTGCGCCGCGGCCAGCGCGTCGGCGACGTCCGCGACGATGGCGACGGCCGCCTCGGGGGCGAGCCGCCGCTCGCGGTCGAGGCGCGTGCGCAGGTCCGTACCGCGGACGAGGTCCATGACGAGGGCGAGGTCGTTGCCGTCCACGACGAGGTCGCGGACGCAGACGACGTGCGGGTGCTCCAGGCCCAGGAGCGCGCTGCGCTCCTGGACGAACCGTCCGACGAGTTCCTGGTCGGACGCGAGGTCCTCGCGCAGCAGTTTGACGGCGACGGGGCCGTCAGGCCCCTCGCCCAGCCACACCGTGCCCGCGCTGCCGCGTCCCAGGATCTGGTGCGCGGTGTACCGGCTGCCGATCTTCCGTGCCACGACTGCTCCCTCAGCGGCTGGAGTACGTGCCAAAGCTACGCGGCCAGATGGGGGTTGTAGTCCACGGATCGCGGCGACCTTCACTTCTGCGGGCGAAATCACGTCCTGGAAGTCGACAAATCCACGAAGTCACCGGTACAAGGCCCGGTTCGAGTGGTTTGCTCCGGTACAGCGCGCCCGGTCGGGGCGGGAAGGCTCAGGAACCCGTACCGCCCGTGGAGTTGCCGATCGCGGTGACCCAGTCCACGACGTCCGAGCCCCAGGTCCACACCTGGTCCCACCAGCCCCGGCCGGTGCCGACCCACTCCTGGAGCGGGGTCAACTCCCAGACCAGCCAGCCCGCGACGAAGAACACCAGGATCATCACCAGGCAGCCCTTGAGGCAGCCCAGCCCCGGAATCTTCACCGGGTTCGCGCTGCGGCGCGGCTCGCGCGGCTCCCGCTGGGGCGGCTGCTGACGCGGCGGCGGACCCTGCGGGGGCTGCTGCTGCGGCTGGCGGTACTGGGGCTGGCCCTGCGGCTGCTGGTACTGCTGGGGGTGCTGCTGCTGCGGCGGCTGATAGTGCTGCGGCGGGGGCGGCGGCGCGTACTGCTGCTGCGGATACTGCTGAGGCTGCTGGTACTGCTGCGGAGGCGGCGCCTGCCGGTACGGCTGCTGCTGCGGAGGCTGCTGCGGTCGCTGCTGCTGCGGAGGCTGCTGGGGCCGCTGCGGCTGCTGGTACTGCTGCTGCTGCGGCGGTGGGCCCTGGCGCTGCGGCCGGCGGCGCAGGGGGTCCTCGCTCGGGTCGAGGTAGTGCATCTGCGTCTGCTCGTTGCGGTCGCGGGCCGCCTGCATCTGCGACTGCCACGGGTGCGGCTGGTCCGGCCGCTGCACGGGCGGCATCACGGAGGTCGGGTCGGCGCCGGGCGCACCGGTGCTCGGGAGCACGGACGTGGCGTCGGCCGCGCCGACCGGCGGCATCACGCTGGTCATGGCGTTGGGGTCGTAGGCCCCCATCGGGGAGACTCCGGCCCCGCCGGGCAGCATCTGCGTCGCGTCCGCGGCGCCCGGGGTCTCGGGCACCGGCGCGGGCGAGGGGTCGGGCGCGAGGAGCGCGCCGACGCCGAGGGCTGCCTCGACCTCGGCGGCCGTGGAGTGCACGCCGATGCCGGAGGCGACCACGCGCAGGCCGCGCGCCAGGGTCTCCGCGCTCGGGCGCTCGTAGGGCTCCTTGCGCATGCAGCGCTCGATGACCGTCCACAGCGGCTCGGGCACGTTCGGCGGGCGCTGCGGCTCCTCGCTGAGGTGGCGGTGCAGGACCTCGAGCGCGGTACCGCCGGCGAAGGGCGGCCGGCCGGTGAGGAGCTCGTAGAGCAGGATGCCGGCGCCGTAGATGTCCACGGCGGAGGTCTGCGGGCGGCCCTCGGCGGACTCGGGGGCGACGTAGGCCGGGGTGCCGACGAACTCGTGCGTGCGCGTCAGGCCCGGGGAGTCCGCCAGGCGCGCGATGCCGAAGTCGGTGAGCATCGGCTTCATCTGGCCGTCGCGCTCGTCGACGAGGACGTTGGCGGGCTTCAGGTCGCGGTGGACCACGCCGTCGGCGTGGCTGGCGGCGAGCGCGTCCGCGATCTGGGCGGTGAGCAGGCTCGCGGCGACCGGGCTGAAGGGGCCGTTGTCGCGCAGGTACCGGTGCAGGTCCGGGCCGTCGATGAGGTCCATGACGAGGGCGAGGAGATCGCCCTCGACGACGAGGTCGCGGGTGCGGACGATGTTGGGGTGGGTCAGGCGCAGCAGGACCGAGCGCTCGCGCAGGAAGCGCATGACGATGTCCGGGTCCTGGGCCAGCTCCTCCTTGAGGACCTTGATGGCCACGGTCTCGCCGGGGTGGCCGGCCACCGCCGCCTCCGCACCGGCCGCCTCACGCTGGCGGGCGCGCCAGACGGTGCCCGTGGCGCCGCGCCCGAGCGGCTCCTCGAGCAGGTACTTGCTGCCGACTGGCCGCACGTCGCGCGCTCCCTGCTGTCGTCGATTCCGGCGAGTGATCCACGCACGATTCGCGCGTGATCCAGGCCTGATCTGCGAAATGGTTTTCCGGCCCACTCTAGGGCTTGTCCCGAAGGAAGACGCGGGGTGAGGGAGGTTGGTTGCCGCACATATGCACGAAGGGTGATGTTTGCGGCCTATGCCGGGGGCGATTTTCCCCGCCATCCTGTCGATATCCGATCGGCCCGCTTGCAGGTCCGGCGCCGGTCCGCGACCGATCAAGATCACTTACCGGTGGGTGGCGGGCGTGTTGAGGACGACAGGTGCGAGGATGCACCCGTACGGAACGGCCGGGACGGGAGCCCCGCCTTCCGGGCAGACCTGACCGGACGACGCGTCCGTGCCGGGTGGGGGCGGACGGACGGGCAGCGCATGCGAACCGCATGGGCGATCCGTCCAGCAGGTCCCTGCCGGGCGCACACACCGCGCACCGCGCAGAAGGGACCGCTGACGGCGATGCAGATCCGGCTGACCGTCCTTGGGTCGGGGTCGCGCAGCGGCCACCAGACCGCCACCGCGACCGCCACCGGCGGGGGTACCGGCGGAGGAGGCGCACCGACGAGCTGTGACGTGCTCGTCACCGCGCCCGCCGGCACCGCCCTGTCCGCGGTGGCCTCCGGGCTCGCGGCGACCGTCGGCGGACCCGACACCGGTGGCACGGTCGTGCTGTACGCCGGTACGGAGCGCCTGGACCCCGCGCGCTGCGCGCTCGGCGAGCCGCCGCTCGTGGACGGGGCGGTGCTGTCCCTGAACGTGCCCGGCCCCGACGTACGGACGGACGGGACCGCGGCCGCGACCGCCCTCGGCGACGGGCCCCAGCTGCACGTCGTGGCCGGGCCGGACGCCGGCGGCGTGCACCTGCTGCACCCCGGGGCGATCCGGATCGGACGCTCGGCCGACGCGGACGTCCCGCTGGACGATCCCGACGTATCGCGCCTGCACTGCACCGTGACGGTGCTGCCCGACGGGCGGGTGGCGGTGGCCGACCTCGGGTCGACGAACGGTACGACGCTCGACGGCGCGGTGGTCGGCGCGGAGCGGGTGGCGCTCGCGCCGGGGGCGCTGCTGCGGGTCGGCGAATCCACGCTCCGCCTGGCCATGGGCCCGGCCCCGACCCCCCTCCCCCTCACCCCGGACCTGGAGGGCCACCTCTCCGTCTCCCTCCCGGGCCACCCCGATGCCGACCACACCGGCGCTACGCCGGCCCCGGCGGCGGGGTCACACCCCGAGGGCGGCGCCCCTGACGGAGCGTGGGCCGGCGCTACGCCGGGCACCCCCGCGGGGTCACACCCCGACGGCGGCACCTCCGGCGGAGCCTGGAGCGGCGCTACGTCGGGCACCGCGACCGGGTCACATCCCGGGGGCAGCGCCTCCGGCGGCGCCTGGAGCGGCGCTACACCCGGCAGCCCGACGGGGTCGCAGCCCGACGGCGGAGCCTGGGCCGGCGCTACGTCGGGCACCGCGGCCGGGTCGCACCCCGGCGGCGGCACCTCCGGCGGAGCCTGGAGCGGCGCTACGCCCGGCAGCCCGGCGGGGTCGCACTCCGACGGCGGAGCCAGGAGCCGTGGGGCGTACCCCGGTGCGCAGAGCTTGGGAGCGCAGGGACAGATCCCCCACCCCGCCCCTTCCCGAAACGGGGGCTCCGCCCCCGACCCCGTCCGGCCCGGCTACGGAGCCCCGGGCGTGCCCGCGGCGCACCGGGACGGCGGCGCCGGAGCGGTCCCCGCCGCCCGGGGCACCGAGCACCACACCGGAGGCGGCCGGCCCGCGTCCGGCCCCGCTTCCCCGGCCCCCTGGCCGTACGGCGGGGCCGACCAGGACGGCGACGCCGAACCGCTGCGCGCCGGCCGGATCGCCAGGCCCGCATCCGGGCCCGGCGCCCCGGGTGCCGGACACCACGCGGTCCCCGACCGTTCCGGCGCCGCGCAGTACGGCGGCCCGGCACACCCGGGCGCAGCCCCGGGAGCCACGGGCCCCTACGACGGCGCGGCACACCCCGGAGCAGCCCCGGGCCGGCACGCCGGAGCGCCCCACCCCGACGGCACTCCCGGGCGGCACCCCGGAGCGGCCCCCGGACAGCACGCCGGAGCGGCACACCCCGAAGCAGCCCCCGCGCAGTACGGCGGACCGGCACACCCGGGCGCAGCCCCGGGAGCCACGGGCCCCTACGACGGCGCGGCACACCCCGGAGCAGCCCCGGGCCGGCACGCCGGAGCGCCCCA
>NZ_JBHVYI010000025.1:0-8831 GCF_042880975.1 Streptomyces sp. NPDC058289 | reverse complement strand
CACCCCAACGGCACCCCCGGGCGGCACCCCGGAGCGCCGCACCCGGCCGGAGCCGCAGGCCCGTACGCGGGAGCGGCCCACGCGGGCGGAGCCGCCGGACCGAACGCCGGAGCAGCCCACGGAAGCGGAGCCGCAGGCCCGTACCCCGGAGCCCCCCACGGCGGCGGAGCCGCAGGCCCGTACGGGGGCGACCGGCTAGGGGTCGCGCAGCGGACCGGGGTCGAGCATCACGGTGCGGGCGGCTGGGAGGAACCCGAGGCGGCCCGCGAGGCCGGGAGCGGGTCCGAACCCCGCCGCGCAGCGCGTCGCGGCATCGGTGCCTGGGCGCGCAAGTGGGTGCGCGGGGCGGATGCCGCCGAGGTGGAGGTGGTCGCCGAGACCGCGGCCGCCGTCGCCGCACGGCCCGGCTCCGACGATCCCGCGGCCCTGCTGCTCACCGCCCTCGGGCCGGCCCCGCGGCTGTGGGCCGGGCCCGCCGGGCTCGACGTCACGCTCGGTGCGGGCAGCGAGGTCGCGCTCCGCGAGACCGGCGCGCTCGGGATCGCCGGACCCCGGGCCCGGCTGACCGGTGTGGCCCGCTCCGTCATCGCGCGGCTGGCGGCCCTGCACGCCCCCGGCCAGCGCCTGGAGATCGTGCTGATCTCCACCGACCGGGCCCGCCCGCTCGCCGAACGCCGCCGCGACTGGGGCTGGCTCGGCTGGCTGCCCCACGTACGCCCGGCGCACGGGCAGGACTGCCGGCTGCTGCTCGCGTACGACCGCGATCAGGCGGCCGCCCGCGCCGGGGAGCTGACCCGGCGGCTCGACGACGGCCCGCTCGGCACCCACTGGGCCACGGCCGGCCCGGAGGCGGTGCGCGAGGCCTCGTACGCCTACCGGGGCCCGTACACGCTCCTGGTCCTCGACGGGGACCCCGGTCCGGGGGCGCTCCGGGACATCACCGGCCGGCTGACCTCGCACGGGCCGGCCGCCGGGATCCACGTGCTGGTCCTGGCCGAAGCGCCGGCCGCGACGCCCGCGTCGCCCGTCGCCGAGACCTACGAGGCGGCCTGCGCGGCCGCCCCCGCCTTCCGGGGCTGCCGGGCCGCCGCCCTGCTCAGCGGTGATGTGGCCACGACCGTACGGACCTTCGCGGTCTCGGGCGGCATCCCGGCCGGGTCCGGTGGTACGGCCACGGCGGACGCCGTATCGGCGGCCTGGGCGGAGCGGTTCGCCCGCGCCCTGGCCCCCCTCAAGGCCGACTCCCCCGTCACGGAGGGCGGTTACCGGCCGGCTGCCGCCAACCTTCCCCAGACCTCCCGACTGCTGGACGAGTTGGGGCTGGCCCGGGCCACCCCGGCCTCCCTGATGGCCCGTTGGGCCGCCGCCACCGACCAGGGACAGCGCGTCGGCGGGCTCGCGGAGATAGTCCTCGGCACCGGCCGGCGCGGGCCGGTGGGCGCCGAACTGGTCACCGACGGCCCGCACGTGCTGATCGAGGGGCCCGCCGGCAGCGGCCGTACGGAACTGCTGCGCACCGTGGCGGCCTCCCTGTCGGCGGCCGCCCGGCCCGACCGGCTCGGCCTGGTCCTGCTCGACGGCGCCGGCGGCGAGCGCGGCGACGGCCTGCTGCCCTGTACGGAGCTGCCGCACGTCTCGGCGCACCTGGTCGCCTCGGACCCGCTGCGGATGCGGGAGTTCGCGCAGGCGCTGGGCGCCGAGCTGAAGCGGCGGTCCGAGCTCCTGGACGGGGTGCCGTTCTCCGAGTGGCACGCCGCGCGCGAAGTCTCCGACCGGATGGTCTCGCCCCGCCAGCCCACCCCCGGCGAGCTGCGCGGCGATCTCGAACCCCAACGTTCCGGCACCCTGCGGCTGCGTTCCTCGGTCACCCGTACCGATCCGGCGGGGCCCAGCCCGCTGCCCCGCCTCGTCGTGCTCGTGGACGACTTCGACGCGCTGGTCGCGCCGGGCCTGGGCAGTACGGGCCGGCCCGCCGCCGGTTCGGTGGTCCGCGCGCTGGAGGCGGTGGCCCGCGAGGGAGCCCGGCTCGGGGTGCACCTGGTGGCCACCAGTGCCCGCCCGGACCGGACGGCCGACACCGAGCTGGCCCGGCTCACGACCCTGCGCGTGGAGCTCGACGCCCCCGACCAGCCGGGGCCCGGCCGGGGCGTGCTCCGGTACGCCGACGGGCGCACGGTCCCCTTCCAGGGCGGCCGGGTCACCGGCCGGATCCCCCGGACGGCCACGCTGCGGCCGACCGTGGTGCCGGTGGAGTGGGAGCGGATGGGCGATCCGCCGGCCCGTCGCCCGGTCCGCGAGCTGGGCAACGGCCCGACCGACCTGGCGCTGCTGGCCAGCGCCCTGGACCGGGCCTCGCACCTGGTGTCGGCGGTACCGGTGCTGTTCCCGCCGGCCCCCTGAAACGGCGCCCGAGCCGCCCCTGACCGGCCCCCCGCCCACCCCCGTACGCCGTGAGGCGGTATTGCGGGGGTGCGCGGGGCGGCGTAGACCTTGTGGCACGGGACACACCATCGCCAGCGAGGCATCGGGGGCACCGCCATGCGCACGCACGGAACGAGCCGCACGACATCCCATACATCCGCCGGCCGACGGCACGCTTGGGCCGCTCTGGCCGTGGTCGGCGCACTGGCGCTCGGCGCGTGCGGCAGCGACGGCAAGGAGCCGGCGAAGGGCAAGGACGGCCCCGACACCTCGGGCGGGCCGTCCGTCGCCTTACCCCGTCTCGACGGGGAGAAGCTGGAGGTCGCCGCCGTCTGGACGGGCGCGGAGCAGGCGAACTTCGTCAAGGTCCTGGAGGAGTTCGAGCGGCGGACGGGGGCCACGGTCACCTTCGTCCCGGCGCAGGACCCGATCGTCACCTTCCTCGGCTCCAAGATCGCGGGCGGCGCCCCGCCGGACGTGGCGCTGCTCCCGCAGGTCGGGGCGCTGGTCTCGGCGGTCAAGAACAAGTGGGCGCAGCCGGTCGGCGCCGAGGCGCAGGCCCAGCTGGACAAGAACTTCTCGCCCGGCTGGAAGACGCTGGGCGCGGTCGACGGCACCCAGTACGGCGTGTACTACAAGGCCGCCAACAAGTCGCTGATCTGGTACAACGCGAAGGCCTTCGAGGCGGCGGGCGTACGGCCCCCGGCGACCTGGAAGGAGCTCCTGACGGCCGCCGACACCCTGTCCGCGTCCGGCACCCCGGCGGTTTCGGTGGCGGGGGCCGACGGCTGGACCCTGACCGACTGGTTCGAGAACGTCTACCTCTCGCAGGCGGGCCCGGAGAAGTACGACCGGTTGGCGAAGCACGAGATCAAGTGGACGGACGACAGCGTGAAGCAGGCGCTGACCTCGCTCGCCGAGCTGTTCGGCCGCAAGGACTTCCTGGCGGGCGGCCAGAGCGGAGCGCTGGCGACCGAGTTCCCGAAGTCGGTGACGCAGACCTTCACCGGCGGCGACCGGCCGGCCGCCGCGATGGTCTTCGAGGGCGACTTCGTGGCGGTCAACATCGCCCAGACGGAGGCGAAGGTGGGCACGGACGCGCTGGTCTTCCCCTTCCCGGCGGTCGGCGCCAAGGCGCCGGTGGTCTCGGGCGGGGACGTGGCGGTCGCGCTGAAGGCCTCGAAGGGCGCGCAGGCGCTGCTGACGTTCCTGGCGTCGGTGGACTCGGCGCGGATCCATGCCCGTGAGGGCGGCTTCCTCTCCCCGAACAAGGCGCTCGAACCGGCCGCGTACCCGAACGACATCCAGCGCGGCATCGCCGAGGCCCTGATCGCGGCGGGCGACAACTTCCGCTTCGACATGTCGGACCAGGCTCCGGCGGCCTTCGGCGGGACCCCGGGGGCGGGCGAGTGGAAGGCGCTCCAGGACTTCCTGGCGAACCCGGCCGACATCGCGGGGACGCAGGCGAGGCTGGAGGCGGACGCGGCCAAGGCCTACGGGAACTGATCCCGATGGCCTCCCCCACCGGAGCCCCCATCGGAGCCTCCGCCGGATCCCCGGCGGCCCCTCCTACGGGATCCCCCGCGACCACCCCGGTGGCGGGCCCCGCCACCGGCCCCCGCTCCCCGAAGGCCAAGGAGACCCGGCGCCGCCGGCTGACCGCCGCGGCGTTCCTCCTCCCCTCCCTCGTCCTGCTCGGCGCGCTCGTCGTGCACCCCATCGGCTACTCGCTCTACCGCAGCTTCTTCGACCGCTCCGGCGAGGAGTTCGTCGGCGCCGGGAACTACGGGGAGATCCTGAGCGACGACACGATCCGCACCGCGCTGGGGAACACGGCGATCTGGGTGGTGCTGGCCCCGGTCACCGCCACCGCACTCGGTCTGCTCTTCGCCGTGCTGACCGAACGGGTGCGCTGGGGAACGGCCTTCAAGCTGATCGTCTTCATGCCGATGGCCATCTCGATGCTCGCGGCGGGCATCATCTTCCGGCTCGTCTACGACGCCGACCCCGACCGGGGCGTGGCCAACGCCGTCTGGGTCGGCGTCCACGACACCTTCGCCGAGTCCTCCGCCTTCCCCAAGGCCCGCCCCGGCCGGGACTCGCCGCTGCTCCCGGCGGACGGGGGCGCGTACGTGACCCGCGATCCGGTACGGGCGGGCGTGCCCGCGCCGCTCCCGCTGGTCGGCATCGCCCCGGAGGCCCTTCCCCCGGGAACGCGGACGGCGCGGCCGGCCGCCACCGAGCCCGGGAAGGTCACCGGCACCGCCTGGCAGGACTTCACCCGGGGCGGGGGCGGTACGACGAACACGGTCGACCCCACCGAGTCGGCCCTGTCGGGGCTGCGCGTCGAGGCGGTCAAGGACGGCCGGGTGGTCGACTCGGCCAGGACCCGGGCCGACGGCACCTTCACCCTGTCCGCCGCGGCCGACGGCGCACTGCTGCGGCTGCCCGCCTCGAACTTCCGGGAGGCCTACGGGGGCGTCGAGTGGCTCGGCCCGACCCTGGTGACCCCGGCGGTGATCGGGGCCTACGTGTGGATGTGGGCCGGGTTCGCGATGGTGCTGATCGGGGCCGGGCTGGCCGCCGTACCGCGCGAGCTGCTGGAGGCGGCGCGGGTGGACGGGGCGAGCGAGTGGCAGGTGCTGCGGCGGATCACGGTGCCGCTGCTGGCGCCCGTCCTGGCCGTCGTGCTGGTGACCCTCGTCATCAACGTCATGAAGGTCTTCGACCTGGTCTTCGTGATCGCCCCGGGCGCCGTGCAGGACGACGCCAACGTCCTGGCGCTCCAGCTGTACCGGACCTCCTTCGGCACGGACGCCGATCCGGGGCTGGGCAGCGCCATCGCGGTGCTGCTGCTGGTGCTCGTGGCTCCCGTCATGGCCTACAACATCCGCCGGATGCGCCGGGAGGCCCGCCGATGAGCACACCGCCGCGCACCCCGTCCCGTACGCCGGCCCCCGCCTCACCCCCCGCCTCGCCCCTCGCCCCGGTCGCCGGCGCGCGGTCCCTCGCCGCGCGGGCGGCCGGCGGGGCGCTGCGGGTCTTCCTGGTCCTCACGGGCCTGTTCTGGCTGCTGCCCACGCTCGGGCTGCTGCTCTCCTCCTTCCTCTCCCCCACCGCGCTGAACGACGGCGGCTGGTGGCAGGCGCTGACGGCGCCCTCCCGGCTGACGGCCGACAACTACGAGCGGCTGCTGGCCAACGAGACCGTCACCGGCTCGCTGATCGACACGGCGGCCATCGCCGTCCCGGCGACCCTGCTCGTCCTGGCGCTGGGGTCGTTCGCCGGATACGCCTTCGCCTGGCTGGAGTTCCCCGGCCGCGACTGGCTGTTCCTGCTGGTGGTCGCGCTGCTCGTCGTACCCGTCCAGGTGGCGCTGATCCCGGTCTCCGAACTCTTCGGCTCCATAGGCCTGTTCGAGACCACCGCGGGCGTGGTCCTCTTCCACACCGCCTTCGGGCTGCCGTTCGCCGTGTTCCTGCTGCGCAACTTCTTCGCGGAGATCCCGCGCGAGCTGCTGGAGGCGGCCCGTCTCGACGGGGCGGGCGAACTGCGGCTGTTCACACGGGTGGTGCTGCCGCTGGGCGGTCCGGCGATCGCCTCGCTCGGCATCTTCCAGTTCCTGTGGGTGTGGAACGACATGCTGGTCGCCCTGGTCTTCGCGGACTCGGCGCACCCGCCCGTCACGGTCGCGCTCCAGCAGCAGGTACGGCAGTTCGGGAACAACATCGACGTACTGGCGCCCGGCGCCTTCCTGTCGATGGTGGTGCCGCTCGTCGTCTTCTTCGCCTTCCAGCGGCAGTTCGTCTCGGGGGTGATGGCGGGAGCGATCAAGTAGGAGACCGGGTGGGCGATCAGGCAATCAGCCTTCGATCATGGCGTTGACGTGCCGGGTTGACGCTCCGTAACCCGAATGCCGCACCCTGCGTAACCCGATCACCACGCCGGGGGTTCCTGGGCCATATGCCCGCGCCGACCCCTGGATGTGCCGTGCCCCGGTTCAGCGTCATCGTGCCCGCGTACAAGGTCCAGGCGTACCTCCAGGAGAGTCTGGACTCGGTCCTGACCCAGTCGTACCCGGATCTCGAACTGATCGTGGTCGACGACGCCTCCCCGGACGCCTGCGGTTCGATCATCGACGACTGCGCAGCCCGCGACCCCCGGGTCACCGCCGTGCACCTGGCGCACAACCTGGGCCTGGGCCCGGCCCGCAACGCGGGCCTGTCCCGGGCCACCGGCGACTACGTGCTCTTCCTCGACGGCGACGACACCCTGGCCCCCGGCGCCCTGCAGGCCATCACCGACCGGCTGAAGGCCACCGGCTCCCCGGACGTCCTCGTCTACGACTACGCGCGCACCTACTGGACCGGGGAGCTCGTCCGCAACAGCCTCTCCCACCGCCTCTCCGAGGAGGGCCCGGCCAGCTTCCGCCTCGCCGACCGCCCGGCCCTCCTCGGCATGCTGATGGTGGTGTGGAACAAGGCCTACCGCCGCGAGTACGTGGAGCGCGAGGGCCTCTCCTTCCCGCCCGGCTTCTACGAGGACACCCCCTGGACCTATCCCGCGCTCTTGGCGGCCGAGTCCGTGGCGGTCCTGGACCGGGTCTGCGTGCACTACCGCCAGCGCCGCACGGGCTCGATCCTGACCACGTCCACCCGCCGCCACCTGGACGTCTTCGACCAGTACGACCGCGTCTTCGGCTACCTCGCCGCCCGCCCCGAGCTGGAGCGCTGGCGGCCCGCCGTGCACCGGCGGATGGCCGAGCACTTCTGCGCCCTGTACGCGGACCCGCGCCGGCTCCCGCGCGCCGCCCGGGCCGAGTTCTTCGCCCGGGCCTCGGCCCTGCTGCGCCGCTACCGGGTGCCGGGCCCCCGGCCGCTGTCCCTGAGCCGGACGGACCGCACCCGCCACCTCCTGATGCGGCTGGGCACCAGGCGCGCGTACCGCATCCTCTCCCTGCTCCGCTCGGCCTCGCTGACGGCGGGCCGCGCCGGGGTCACCCTGGGCCGGGGCCTGCGGGAGACCGTCCTGCGCCTGCACTACCGCACGCAGCGCCTGCTCCCGCTCCGCCCGGAGCTGGCGGTCTTCTCCGCGTACTGGCACGGCGGTTACGCCTGCAACCCGGCGGCGATCGAAGCCAAGCTGCGCGAACTCGCCCCGCGCATGCGGACGGCTTGGATCTGCGATCCCGCGCACGCCTCGACCCTGCCGCGCGGCACCACCCCGCTCCGCCCGGGCTCGGCGGCGTACTGGACGGCCCTGGCCCGCGCCACCTACCTCGTCACGAACGTCAACTTCGACCGTGCGCTGGTCAAGCGGCCCGGCCAGATCCTGGTCCAGACGCAGCACGGCACCCCGCTCAAGCGGGTCGGCCTCGACCTCCAGGACCGCCCGGCGGCCACCCCCACGACGGACTTCGCGGGCCTGCTCCGCGGCGCGGACCAGTGGGACTACCTGCTCTCCTCGAACCGCCACTCCACCCTCGTCTGGGAGAAGGCGGTCCCCTCCTCGTACACCACGCTCGAGTACGGCTACCCCCGCAACGACGTGTTCCACCGGGCCACCCAGGCGGACGTCCTGGAACTGCGCGAACGCCTCGGCATCCCGCCGGGCTCCACGGCGATCCTGTACGCACCGACCCACCGCGACTACCGGCGCAGCCGCCCGGCCCACCCAGACTTCGACCGCATCCTGCGCGACCTGGGCCCGCGCTACACGATCCTGACCCGCACCCACCTCACGTACGCGGGATCACCCGCCCCCGACCCCCACCCGCGCCTCCTCGACGTCTCCTCCCACCCCTCCGTCGAGGAACTCTGCCTGGCCTCGGACGCGTTGGTGACGGACTACTCGTCGCTGATGTTCGACTACGCGGCCCTGGACCGCCCGATCGTGATCCACGCGGACGACTGGGAGGCGTACGAGGCCTCCCGCGGCACGTACTTCGACCTGCGGGCCTTCCCCCCGGGCGCGATCGCCCGCACCGAGGACGAGCTGGTCGACATCTTCTCCACCGGCCACTGGCAGGGCTCGCGCTCCGCGCAGCTCCGCGCGTCCTTCCGGACCCGGTTCTGCACGCACGACGACGGCCAGGCGGCGGAGCGCGTGGTCCGCCGCGTCTTCCTGAGCCAGCCGACCGCCCCCATCACCCCCCTGGAAGACCGCCGCCCCACCCCGGCGGCCCCCTCCGCCACCCCGGAACCCACCCTGGCCCACCTGACCACGTCCCGCTGGCCGTAGCCCCCTCCAGCCGTCCGGTTCGAGGCCCGGGGCCCGGATCTTTCAGCCGTCCGGCGCTTGAGGCCCGGGGCCTGGGGCGGAGCCCCAAGGGGGTCCGGGGCGCAGCCCCGGGGAACGGGCGAAGGGCGGGTAGGGGACTCCGCCCCGCGCAGCGGAAGCCCCTAGGCATG